>NZ_RSCK01000208.1:0-4173 GCF_003991895.1 Chroococcidiopsis cubana SAG 39.79 | reverse complement strand
CAGCCGTGCTGAATTGGCTCCGCAACCTGAAACCCAGAGCTGCCGTAATAATCTGAATCTCGTTGCGCATCTCGTGGGGCGGTCAAGATAGTTGACATTTCACAGCCTGGGGTATCCAAGCAATCGTGCTATACCCCTGTCCTTGAGTGACTGGACGATTTCCTCCTACTACTGTTGTGTAATGTTCTGTCGTCCGCTCCTGTAGTGTCACTGCTTCTGGTCTAGACCATGCTGTATGATCTCCTGCTAGGATAATTGGCTCCTCCACTGGCATTTGCTTGATGTATAATTGCATCAACTTCTGTCGTTGTGGTCGGCAGTCTTGTAGTGCCTCGTAAACACTTGACCACTTGCGCCGAAATACCGGACATAACGAAAAATCTGCTAAACAGCAAGCATTGCGCGTCAGCATTACAGCATCTGTCAGTTCAAATGTTGCATCATGCGCCTTACCCAAACAATCATATGCAGCTTGACGAAAAGTCTTCAGTTGCGTGAGAACATCCATAGCGGTAATCGAGAGTTGGTGAAGCTTCTCTCATCTTCCGCTATCGGGGACTTTGTGCCATGCACTAGCTCCCCTTTCCTTTTCCCATTAGTCTAAAGTCCAGTAAAGCGGAAAACAAATCTAAGCATAAAATGACGGTAACACCATTACTGCTATCAACATGCGAATAGGGATGTTAAAATCAGATTTGCCTGTGGATTCGCACTTCGGTTTGCCATACGAAACAAGAGCGCGAAAGCTACGAGTTGACCGATTTTTCCGGCTGGCCCGAATCAGTTCAGATGGAGAAAGCAGGCGCATGACCGACTAACTGGGTTAGCTAACTACCGCACTGAGCCAAACATGTTTTCCTTACTTCTTCAGCTATTTTCATCCCATTATTGAAGTAAGTCTTAGCTTGAGCCTTCTTACTTTCATCGTCTTTAGCTAAAACAATGTTCTCAAAAAGGGTATCGCTGAGTCGTGCAACAGATTGCACAGATTGCGTATAAGCTGACCGACACGCTTGTTCGCATTCAGTATTAGCCATGTTTGTCTAAAAGCTCCTGTAATAACTGTCTATCTTTCAGCACGAGTTCTAAGAATTACGGAATTGCGTGACAGCTAGTTTTGCAAGTAAGCGATTAAGCGATCGCTTCTTTGAAGTCTGTTTAATAATTTCAATTTTCTTTAGAAAACGCATTAAAGGCAAAATTCCGTTGACGGGGGTATAGTGTTGTTATCCAATGGGGGCACTACAGTTGTAGATAAGATAGGAGAGAAAGATGACTGTGGATAGTAGTGATGCAAGAGTCTCCCAACGTATTCCCAAGTGGAGCGGCGCTCGAAACTCTCTGTTTATGGAGCGATAACCTTAAGTCATTCCAGCAGCGGTTAGGAAAGTACTACGCCCGTTCGGAAGCACGCCTTGCAGCCTTTGATTACATTCAAGCGCTGCTATGTCCGGTAGAACGGAAAAATGGGAGCGCAGATGGCAGAAACTTGTAGGATACGCCAATCCCTATCGCTTACAGCACTTGTTGGGGAGAGCAAGATGGAATGAGGAGGAGGTGTGTGCAGAGGTGAGAGATTATGTAGTCGAGCATCTCAATGACGGGGCGGGGATCTTGGCTATCGACGAAACCAGCTTTCTCAAAAAAGGAGAGGAGTCGGTAGGAGTAGGGCGGCAGTATTGTGGGCTGACGGGGCAGGTAGAAAACTGTCAGGTGGGGGTGTTTCTCGCCTACATCAGCTCGAAAGGGCAGAGCTTGATTTGACCGTCGTCTCTACCTACCGAAATCTTGGACTACGGTTCGCCAACGGCGTAAGAAAGCCAAGATTCCAAGCTCGGTGAGGTTCGCCACGAAAACGGGGCTAGCTAAAGTGATGTTGCAGTCGGCTTTCAAAGCAGGAGTACATCCGGCGTGGTTTGTAGCTGATGAAGTCTATAGTCGGGATGCTTCTTAGGAGCGGTGGCTGGAGCAGGAGGTAAAACAGCCCTACGTCCTTACTGTTAACAAGCGACAACCCACTCCGATTAATTTCCAAACCTGTTACGCTGAAGACTTGGCACGAGCCGTCAATCCTAATGATTGGCACCGACTGAGTGCTGGGGCAGGAACTTTCATGAGAGCGATACTACGACGCTTGCTTGTGTTGCACTGAGTTGTCGTCATCCAGAGGGCTTCAGCCGTTGGTTTCTTTTCCGCCGTTGCCCAGAACATCCCAAAGACCCCAGTTTTATCAGCTACTATCAGGTTTTTGCTCCCAGCGACACTTCCCTTGAAACTATGGCTGGGGTTGCTGCTCAACGCTGGCGAATCGAAGAGTGCTTTCAGTTTGCCAAAGATCAACTTGGCTTAGGGGATTACGAAGTTCGCTCCTGGACGGGCTGGCATCGCCACGTCACTTTAGTCTTGGCGGCAGGAGCAATCTTTGTCGGTGTTGCGTTCTCAAGCCGAACCATTGGGAGAACTCTCAACTCCGCCATTTTTTTCTCCTCACGTCGAGGCTGGCTCTGGAGGTTGCGTTCAAAGCGGCCCGTGGACTCTCGTCCGGCTCAGTCTAGCAGAACTCAAGCGATGGGTCTGGAGGTTGCTATTTCTCCGCTCTTGGTCTTTGGCATCGCTGTTTCATTGGTCAATAGGAGCGCAGGCATCATCAAGCTCTCGCTCGCTACCATCATTACCGTAAACGCTCCCAACCTCCCTAAAATTATCTACAACTGTAGTGCCGTTAACGAGCTGTGTACCCACCATCAATCGGCAAAGCTACCCCCGTAATAAAGGCTGCTTCATCACTTGCTAAAAACAAGGCAGCAGCGGCAACATCATCTGGTGTGGGCATTCCTGGTAATGGATTAAATTGCTTCGCGTCTTGGCGTGTTTGCTCTGGATCGGGGTGGTTCTGAATTGCGTGTTCGAGGAGTGGGGTGTTTACAATTGTCGGACATAGAGCATTGACGCGAATCCCATGTGCGGCGTATTCAATTGCGGCTGTGCGAGTTAATTGAATTACTGCTCCCTTAGCAGCTGTATAAGCAGAAAAGTTTTCTAGCGCTATCATACCACCGATTGATGCCATATTCAGTACTACTCCCTGCCCTCTCTGAAGCATCGCCTCAATGCCATACTTCATCCCAAAGTAGACTCCATCTTGGTTGACCGCCAGTACTCGTCGCCAGTTCTCAATACTACTATTCACAATTGGAGCTTGCTCGCCATCAATCCCAGCGTTATTCACCAGAATATCCAAACATTCATAGTCATGTATGATCTTAGCAACTAGTGCTTCTACCGAACTAGGGTCACTGACATCAACTTTGATAAACCGACTGTTTGGCAGTGCAGCAGCGACAGTTTCTCCAAGTTGTTGCTGGATATCAGCGATGACAATCGTTGCTCCTTCTTTGACAAAGCGCTCTGCACAAGCACGACCAAGCCCAGAGGCAGCTCCTGTAATTACTGCCACTTTTCCATTTAGTCTACCCATGTGTCTTCATTCTCCTAAGTTGTAACAATCAATACTTCGGTAAATTTTTGGCTCTTGGCAGTAGACAGAAAAGCTATCAAACCGATAGAGTGCCGATAAGAACAAACAAGCACGAGTTCGATAGCTGTATGGAAATTATACAAAGCCTACTAGTAGTCTGACAAGGAAATTATGACAGGTCTAAAGAAGGATAAAAGCGGTAAAGTTTCACTCTGGCATCTGTAGTAGCAAAACGCTAATCAATTTTCGCTTTTTGTTGATTACGTTGTTTTTTCCAAGCTTCAATTTCTGAAAGTAAAGTCTCTAGATCGGGAAGACGACGCTCCAAACATTGACAACGGGAGAGAACAGAAATTTCAATTTCTACCTGAGTCAACTAACTCCATGTTCGGAGTACAATGAAACTCTAACCGCTCGAGATTTTGTCTAGCTCCTTGAGGTAGAAAAGTTTCATATAAAGCCGCTGGAGTATGAGTATTTAAGTTGTATAGAATTACTCGTATCTTATACGCTCTGGGAAAATAAATATCTACTAAATCTTTCATCTGATGAGCTTGCGTCTTGCTTAGTTCAGGAGTGTTGCAAAAATTTCTCAGACACTATTAGTAAAATTGTAGTATAGAGCAATTCCTAGTCTACTGAGGTACGATTAATAGTAATGTTGTGTATTCTGCCCAGATAAAAATGAAGGCATA
>NZ_RSCK01000207.1:0-4180 GCF_003991895.1 Chroococcidiopsis cubana SAG 39.79 | reverse complement strand
GACGCTTATTTCTCCATAAAAGTATTTGTTCCAGAATATCACTTTAAGCTTGGTATAAATTTAGATGCGTTTGCCCTGGGCAGTAATCTGACCGTCTGTCGTCCCAGCTATAGTTACGTACTGGATTTGATCGCGAGCTTGCACTGTAGAGCGGGCTAAGCCTCGGCGCGTGTCGACCCACTTGACAGGCTGACCTAGCTCCTTAGATAAAAAAAGTACAAGAGCCGTATCTGGGTAAAGATAACCCTTAGAACCAAATCCACCGCCAATATGGGGAGCGATGACACGCAGCTTGTTGTAGGGAATACCCATCACGAGTTGAGAGAGCAGAAAGCGGTTACCATGAGGAATTTGGGTATTCGTCCACAGGGTGTACTCCTCAGTCTCAGGGTTGTAATCGCCGATGGAAGCGCGGAGTTCTACGGGGTTATGGATCGCTCGTTGGTAGCGAATTCTTTGCTTGACAACCACCTCAGCGTTGGCGATCGCCTGCTCCGTCGCCTGTTTATTCCCGTGAGAGATGTACTGGTTGAGATTGTTGGGTACTGTGTCGTGTAGTTGAGGTGCATCGGGCTGAAGTGCTTCTTCTGCATTAACGACCGCCGACAGCGGCTCGTATTTCACCGCGATCGCTGGTAGGGCATCATAGGCTTGCTGACGGGTTAAGGCTACCACCACTGCCACAAATTCGCCAATGTAACGAACCCTATCTGTAGCCAGAACAGTTTGGGCTCCGGGTAGTCCGTAGGGGTAGGAGGGAAAACGAGATTCTGCGCCACCAGGATTCATGATGCACGGTAGGGGCAGAATGGAACTAGTATCAGCTCCAGTAATCACCCGTACAACTCCAGGCATTCGCTCTGCGGCACTGGTATCTATACTTTGGATCAGTGCATGACCGCGATCGCTGTGCAAAATTGCCATGTGTAGCATATTAGGCAGCGTGATGTCGGCTGTAAACTTGGCTTCCCCTCGCAAAAGTTCTGGATCTTCGCGTCGCTTAACTGATGTCCCTAAGATTTTGTTAGCCATGCTGCTCCTCTTTGACGATCGTACTTAATTTTTTGCCGAGATCGCGCTTGCCTCTATCTCGCTCACCTTACTGGACGCTATATCCCCCATCGATCAGCATATTATGTCCGGTGACGAAGGAAGCTGCTTTTGAACACAACCACACCACAGCTTCCGCTACCTCCTCTGGTTCGCCAACACGTCCTACGGGATGCGCCGCTGCAAGTTGAGAAACTATATCTTCAGTGGCACTATTCAACATATCGGTATTGATGGAACCGGGACTCACGACATTGATACGGATACCAGATTTGGCATACTCTATCGCTGCCGATCGCGTTAAAGCAAGGATTCCGCCTTTAGTCGCAGCGTAAGCGGCATAGCCCGCAAAAGCAACAATACTAGCAGCAGAAGCCAAGTTCACAATCGCGCCACTCTTCTGTTTGAGCATCGCTGGAATTTCGTACTTGAGACAAAGCCACGTTCCTTTGAGGTTTACGTTGATATGACGATCCCATTCATCTTCTGACACATCGGTGAGTAGACTGGATGCCGAGATAACACCAGCGCTGTTGCAAGCGCAGTCTAAACGACCGTAAGTATCCATAGTTTTGTTAACCAGCGCCTCTACTTCAGAAGCCTTTGACACATCAGTTTTGATGAAAAGGGCTTCACCTCCTGCCTCTTGTATGCGACGCACGGTCTCCTGTCCCTCGGCATCGCGACGGCTGGCAGCCACGACTTTCGCTCCAGCGCGTGCAAACGCAAGTGCTGTTGCCTGACCAATACCTGATGAAGCCCCAGTAACAAGCGCGACTTTTCCAGACAATCGATCTGTCATGCTTTTTGCTCCTTCTTGTCAGTTAAATTGCTGCATTCAGCTCTAATGATTCTTGCGATTGGGTTAGGGAGTCGATGTCGTATCTTCTGGTGTAAGCTGAGACATCGAACTCAACGCGCGATCGCCCCGAGTCACCACATGGGGTTTAGCACGGAGGAAGCCTATATGGATAAAACTAGGTTTTTTAAAAAAAGGCACTAAGATTGTGGAGATCCAGCGCCACTGCTAACTCTAGCAGTAACTGTGCGGATCTCCTCTTAAAAAGCTACAGGAGATCCGCAGTCGATCCCCCAACCCCTGCAAACTCCGGGGCTTTATGCCTCCCTTTTTAAGGGAGGTTAGGAGGGATCGTCGAGATCGGAAACTTCAAGTGCGTAACTCCTGAGACCTCTATTTTTTCAGGAAAATAGGTGTCTGTTTGTAATGCTGCATTTCATCAACTGACTTAATGTAAGGAGATACCAATTGAAAAAACTTTGGGAAATACGGACTATTCCGAAAACCCTGCATATGACCTTCAATGGAATCCCAATCAATACGAAGAATGTAACGATTTGGTTCCTCTACACAATGAGCCAGCTGATAGCCCAGACAGTTAGGAGATTCTGCTAAATATTGCTGCGCCTGTTCGTAAGCAGATTCAAAAGCACTTTCTTGACCGGCAGGAATGTTGTACCTAATGATTTCAATTACCATGAGGCTTTCTCCATAGATGGATTCAACTTGTACGAAAAAGAGCGTAGCGCGTTAGAAATGTAAGTTATTAACTCAATTGACAGTACTTGTACCCCCACCGTCCACTCGGAGGTTCGCACTGTTGATGAAATCTGCAAGGGGGCTTGCTACATAAGCAACAAGATTTGCGATGTCTTCAACTCGTGCCAAACGACCGACTTGGTTGTACCAAACCTGAGCTACTCGATTCGCCTGTTCTTCCTTTCGACCGTGTATGACAACGATCGCGCCTTCCCGAGCCAGCACCTTCGCAATGCCCTCACCAATACCGCTACTACTACCGGTAATCAGCGCCCGCTTGTCACGTAGCTGTAAATCCATAAACTTGACTCACAAAAAGTATTGTTTGTCGTTTGACTGTCTTACATTAAAGACTGCTCCTCCTAAAAAATGCAACTTTAATTTAATTTGGGGAATTTTGGCAAGTAACTATACTGCCTATACAGATGTTCTCGCGATCGCACTTGCCAAACTCTTTTACCCCCAATCCCGATTATTTTCAGGTGTGCCAACTTCTAGGCTGGAACTTTAACTTTGTTTAATTTCTTAGCAAAGGCTTTAGCTACCGCATCAGAGGAATAAGGATTCTGTCCCGTGACAAGGTTGCGGTCTTCTACTACGTGCGAACCCCAGATAACATTGGCTTTCTCGTAAATACCACCCAACCGCTCTATCTCAAACTGTAGTATGAAGGGTAGCATCCCTGCTATTGGTGTCACTAGTTCTTCTTCGTGGGAGAAGCAGGTCATGCGGTAGCCCTCAAACGGCCAGCGACCTTCGGGGGTTCTCAGCGCTAAAATTCCGCTTCCTCCGTGGCAAACAGCTGCTATTGGCTTGTCCAACTCGATCGCCCAACGGAAGAGTTGTGTCATCGCATCTGATTTCGGCATATCCTGCATCGCACCATGACCTCCACTCAGGAAAATACCATCGTAGGCAGCGACTTGTGCTTTGGTAAAGTCATCCAAATTCAGGGGTTTTTTGAGATCGGATGATTCCTCAATAAACTTGATAAACTCTCTGGCTTGCTCGGAGTCATTGACCTGCGATCCTACTGGTCTGACGTATGGCATGAAGTTCGGATCGATGCTGGTTTTATCCACGCTTGGCGTAAGACCACCTATAGTTGCTACATCAACTTCATATCCCTCTTGTTTAAAGATCTGATAAGGGAGGACAAACTCCTCAGCCCAAAATCCCGAAGCATGTTTCTCTCCAGTTGATAGGGTGAGAGTAGCTGAGTTGGTCATTAGTATGAGAATCTTCATGGTATGAAATACACTCCTTGGTATTTACAGTTGTCAATAAGTGCAGCAAACAGTTTAGTGAATATCTGCGATGATTCGATCCATACAGCGTTCTGCTAAAGCTGCGATCGTGTATGCAGGATTTGTACATCCTGTAGAGCCAGGAATCAGCGCACCATCGACGACATAAAGTCCTCGGTAACCAGATACTTGCCCGTAGTCATCGCACGCTTTTCCTAGAACTGCTCCTCCCAGTGGATGGGCAGTGATAAACGTGAGTTCGACGGCTCAAAAAATAGTAGGAGGTAGAGCTGGCAAGCCATGAGGATGGATATCTAAAGACGGC
>NZ_RSCK01000206.1:0-4258 GCF_003991895.1 Chroococcidiopsis cubana SAG 39.79 | reverse complement strand
AGCTGAGACTATTGTGTGTGTATTTTGAGCATAGGTCTCAGTTTTCTTTTTGGCTAGTTTTTCTCATCGAACTCACGTTACATCAAAGCCAATAGTACAGAGGAAGCCTGGGAGAAGATGGCTATCCGATTTCCAGAGGAAGTCAAGGAAGGCTTCACTGTGCAAGAGTGGAAGAGTTTTAACGTAACTGTAGTGGAAGTTAAGCAGGATGAGTAGCGATCGCAGTCTACCCTTAAAGAAAACTGTAGTAGCTCTCAAAAATCTTCCACGCAGCAGTCTGCAAGCTTTGATGGCAATGTAGCAGTCCATCCAATCGCCAGTTCGCAAAACTTAAAAAATGGTGCGGCTGGCAAGTGTCCGGTAGGGGCATTGAGACTGAAATCCAGCTCGGAGTAATGATACCAGAGTGAGTACCGTTGCTGCGATCGCCACCCCACTGTATCGCCAAATTTTCCATAATCCTGCCCTACACTTTCCCAGATATAGCATTGTGCGGTGAAGCCAAAGCGATCGCTGCTGGATTTCAACCAAAGCGAATCGATGGTTTGCAAGTCTGCACAAGGGAAAGTCTCTATGTCCTCCTCCCTCAGCCAACCTGCTGCAACGCGACCGGAGATTTTTAGCATAATTGCCCCCGTCTCTTCATCCGCCTTTTTCCACTGACCAGATGCTAGTAAATCGCGTAGGGGTGAGTAATCTACGCCTACAGTTGATAGTAGTTCACTGCCTTCTAACATTACTGTTTCCTTATGCGATCTTGCTCAAATTTTCTCATTTCTGTTCTCAAACCTGATGAGGAGGAAAAGCCTTAGATGATGTAGCAAAATTACGGCTGATAAACCTATTTTCTACAAATTGATGACATTCAAAAACACTGTTGTATTCGACATTATAGGCACTTGCTTCAGCCTGGAAAAACCCCGCCAGCGACTAGTGGAGTTGGACGCTCCCGCTTATGCTCTAGAGCTGTGGTTTGCACAAACGCTCTTGTGATGCCTTTGCCTGATCTCATGAGACGCGGCTATCAACCGCTTAAAGAAGTGCTGGAGGCTGAACTGCCTAGAACCATGAAGTTGCTGGACATCAATTTGAATACTACACAGATGTCGCACGTAGTTAACTCTTTTTCCGAGCTGGAGTTGCAACCGGACGCTCTAGAAGCTTTTCAAATTTTAATTAAAGCTGGCTGGCAGTTAATTGCTTTAACCAATGGTAGCGAGAACTCGACACGCAAATTGCTGGAGAGTGCTAATGCCATCCAACACTTTAGTAGCATCCTTTCCTGTAACGCTATCCAAAAGACGAAGCCGCACCCCGATGTCTATGATCTGGTCAAACGAGATATCCAAGACGATGTGTGGATGGTTGCTGCTCACGCATGGGACATTGCTGGTGCTGCTCGTGCTGGTTTGAGAACCGCCTTCATTACCCAATAAGAGAAAGAATATCTCTTTATCTATCCACAGCCAGAAATAATTGCTAGCAACCTAGTTACAGCTGCAAGCTCAATTGCAGAAGCGAATAGCACAGCAGCTGTTTGGAAAACCCTTACATGAGTAAAGTAGCTCAGATCGATATATGCAACTTCGCTACCTTTAGTCCTAGAAGAGAATCACCGCAAGTTTCGTTAAATAGCTATATAATTATATTTAATAAGTTGTTTTTAAGAACGGTCAACCGTCAAGTCCGAGCGCATGGAATAGTAGCCCTCTCGTGAGGTTGTATACGGTTGACTATACTTTACAAACAGGATCTAAAAACGAGGGTGGAAGTTTAGGGGGTAAACAAATGCTTCTAAATCAAGAACCCGAAACAACAAATTCTATCGCAGAAATTCACAAAAAACTTCAAGATAGTTTAGTGATTAGATGGAAAAATTTTAGAGAAAGTAAGGATGTTAAAATTTACGAACAGTTTTTTGAGTATCTCTTAAAGGCTGGATTTGATGAAAGCGAATATAGAAAGATTATTCCTAATCCTGCCTATGACAATGCAGCCAAACTTATTGGAAAACCTTTTCTGCAAACAGCAAGTAAATTGGGGATTTATTTCGATGAAATATTTCCTGGTGACTTTGCCGAATCTAAGGAATTAACAAAAGGCAGTTATGAGGTGCGGAAGTTTCGTCTAACAGCTTACTTTAATCATCAACCTCTGTGCTGGTTTTTGTTGTCATTTTCTCATTTACATAATGAATTAGACTTTCCCTACCCGCCAGAGTTGAAAGTTGAAAAATTATTTTAGTTGACTCTTCAGCCTGGTGGCTGTCGGTTAATAAATTATTTTTCGTCTTAACAGATCGATCTCATCGAAACAGAAGCCCTTACGCTATAAAGTTTTCAGCTCTTGAAGCGATATTCATTCGGACTTGTAAAGCATACTTTAAAAATCGTAACTCCTTGATTCAGCTTGATTTTAGCAGTTTCTGTTGGGCGACATTAATTTGTTAAAGCGACCAAATAATCTGTTAACCGACAATAACTCCCAATAATAGATAAAGAAAAGTAAGATTAGAAACAAAGCTGTTACCCGTATAGTTAGCTATGCTTGACTTTCCACTTCTGGCACAAAAGTCTTCTGATATTGCCTTTAGTATCAGTATTAACGGAGTTGTCGCTTTAATAGCAGGGATACTAATTCTTTTTCTCCCGCGACTGCTGAATTACATTGTGGCAGTGTATTTAATTATTATTGGATTAGTAGAAATCTTCAATTTACGTACTTAGGCGATCGTCCCAGCCAATTTTCTAGGTGTAACACTCCCCATTTTTCTGATGCTAGCTTTGGTCGCTACATTGGAATATTTGATTATTGTTACCTAAATCAAAACTATGAAAGCTGGAAGAATTGCTAGGAATTTTGACCGAGCTAAACAAGCTAGCGACTCAAGCAGAGGATGTCGCCGTGGTGGTCGCCGATTTGGAGCGGGAAGAAAGAAAGGCTGTGGCAAATGGGGAGAGGAAACAGTAGTGATGCGCGTTCCCAAGTCGCAAGCCCAACAAGTCAAGGCTTTTCTAGAAAACATAAAGTCAATTGAGTTCGTCTAGAAGTTGCTACTGCTGTTCGTAGCAACTTCTAGCGTTGGGGCGAACAGACTTTCTTTCCCGCCGCAGCTGTTCTGAAGAGATAGGTTCTGACGGCGATAGTTGGGCTTGCCCTTGAGCTAATTCTTGGCGCAATTGACGAATGCGGCGCGACCAAGCTTCCCGTTCATTTTGCCTCAGCCAATCATCAGCAATCGCGTCCATATCTCCTCTCCACAGCCACAACAGGATACATACTAGCACCGGAACTCACGACGAAAAGCGATCGCACTCTCCCCTACTACACATTTTGACTCAAGGGGATTATCATTCTTTGGTCGTCAGCTTTTGAGATAGCATTGGAACCCAATCAGCTCAACTTATTCTCAGATTTGTTGCCCCAGCCAGTGACCAGACCAGAAATGCTGGTGATGGACGAGACAGCCCTGGTGCGGTGGAAGTCCCAAATCTACGATTATCAGCAACGAGCAAGGGAAAGTGAGCCATTGCAGCAGACAGCATTGTTTGACCTGACTCCGGCGCATTGCGATCCCGATAGCATTGACCCGTTTTCGCTACGACTGCACCCATCAGAATTCTATCGCCTGCCTGACAATGACAGTGAAGCTTGTCTATATTTCATCATTGATAACACCCTTCCTATCCTGCTGTACGTAGGGGAGACAAAGCGCACTCCTTCGCAGCGGTGGAAAGGCGTACATGATGCAAAAGATTACATTTCAAACTACATAAGCCTACACCGCAAGTACAAGCTAGATGTAGCAGTGGTAGCGGCTTTTTGGTGGGACGTGCCAGCGAATACCAAATCGAGGCAGCAGCTAGAATTGGCGCTGATTCAAAAGTGGCGATCGCCGTTTAATAAGGAGAATTGGGAAAGGTGGGGGCAGCCATTTGGCAAGTAAGGGGAAGCAATCGCTCCCTATGCACTCCCAAAGCGATCGCGATCGTGCGGCTGGTCAAAATCGACAATCGGACCCTTCGGCACAATTCGACTGGGATTAATCTCGGTCATACTCATGTAATAGGCACGCTTGGTATAGTCTAAATTGCACGTTGCTTTAAACTGGGGACGCTGGTATAGATCGAGTAGATAATTCCAGAGATTCGGATAGTCGAGAATTCGCCGCAAATTACACTTAAGGCGATCTCCAAGAAACAAAATACCTATGAGGCAGGTCGGATAAGAATATCCCATTTGGGCAAGAGGGGATTGC
>NZ_RSCK01000205.1:0-4327 GCF_003991895.1 Chroococcidiopsis cubana SAG 39.79 | reverse complement strand
ACATCTTGCCCAGGCATCCTACTTTTTTTTGTGCTTTTCACGCTACCCTACCCAATCCCACTTTTTTGCGTTGCGCCCTTAGTAAAGAAAGTTAGAAAAAAGTCGAAGGTAACTCAAATTTCTCATAGTTGAACTCAAATCAGGTTGTGCTTAGATACAAGCAGTACGTCAACTGGCATACCCCTTTAAGTAGTTCCTAATTCAGGTGATTCAATCATGACAGAAAAATATGAGTATAAAGTCGGAGGGAGTTTAGGAGAAGATGCCCCCAGTTACGTTAATAGACAAGCTGACTCTGACCTATATCACAGCTTAAAAGCAGGAGATTTTTGTTATATTTTTAACTCCCGACAAATGGGAAAAACCAGCTTGATAGTGCGAACAATGAAGAAACTACAAGCAGAAGGTTTCGCTTGCACTTCCCTTGATTTTTCTGTACGAGGTGGTCGTGATATTAAGTCAGAACAGTGGTATGCAGGAATAGTTTACAAACTTATAACTAATTTTAACCTTGGTAATCCGGCGGAATTTCTCCATAATTGGTGGAGAGAAATAAGTGACATTCCTCCCGTGCAAAGATTAGAAGTTTTTATTGAATCTATTCTCTTAACATCTATCCAAAGTAAAATCATTATTTTTATAGATGAAATTGATAGTATTTTGAGTTTGGATTTTGCCACGGATGATTTTTTTGCTTTAATTAGAAGCTGTTATGAAAAACGTAATTTTAATCCAGAGTATCAACGGCTCACTTTTGCTTTAGTAGGAGTTGCTACCCCCAGCGATTTAATTACTGATAAAAGCCGAACACCGTTTAACATTGGTCAAGCGATTCAACTTGATGGATTTAAAGAAAGTGAAATTGAGCCATTAGCAAAGGGATTTTCAGATCGAGTAGAAAATCCTTTAGCTTTAATGCGAGAGGTGATAGCTTGGACGGGAGGACAGCCTTTTTTAACGCAAAAGGTTTGTAGGTTGTTAATACATAATCTCATTCCTAACCCCTCCATACCCTTCGTGAGGGGAAAAGGAGAGAAGATTACTGGCTGGGTAGAGGAAGTTGTGAGAGGTCAAATCATCAAAAATTGGGAAGCTTACGATCAGCCAGAGCATTTAAAGACAATACGCGATCGGATGCTGTTAGAAGAGCGGTTTGCTGGGCGATTTTTAGGATGGTATCAGGACATTTTGCTTGATGGCAAAATTTCTGTTGATGCTAGTACAGAACAAATGAAATTTCGCCTGACTGGTTTGGTGGTTAAACAGCAGGATAAACTCAAAGTTTATAACAAAATATATGAATCTGTTTTTCATTTAAGGTGGGTTAAAAAAGAATTAGCTAAACTGCGTCCTTATCCGGTAAATTTTCAAGCTTGGGTTGATAGTGGATATCAGGACGAGTCACAGCTGTTGCGCGGACAAGCGTTGCAGGAAGCTTTAAGATGGGCTGATGGAAAGAGTTTGAGTAGTGAGGATCGTAGATACTTGACTGCTTCTCAGGAGTTAGAAAAAAGAGAACTTGAAGAGGAAAGTCGAGTATTAGCACAGGCAAACGAGGCGTTAAACCAGACGAATGATGCGTTGAATACAGCTCAAAAGAAAGCTAAACGTCGGATTCGCTTGTTGAATAGAATTTTTGCGATATCTCTGGCTGGGGCAATAGTTGCATTCACTTTAGCAGGTATTGCCACTCAGCGATTCCAAGAAGCCAAAATAGTTACGGAATTAGAAAAATCATCAGCCCAATTGTTACGCTTACCAGTATCTTCTTTTACCTTAGATAATTTAATTGATTCGATGCGCTCTGCAATAAAATTAAAAGAATTAGTGAAAGATAGCCGTCACTTTGAAGATTACCCTACTATCAGTCCCCTACTAGCTTTGCAGATAACTCTAGAGAATATTCGAGAAAAGAATCGGCTATCTGGAGATATTGTAAAATTTAGCCCCGATGGTCAAACTGTGGCTACTGCTTCATCACTTGACCACACTGCCAAGTTGTGGAACCGCAAAGGTGAGGCAATTGCGACTTTGCCACATCAAGCTGGGGTTAACGACGTAGCATTTAGTCCAGATAGTCAGACTGTAGCTACTGCTTCAAGGGATAAAACTGCCAAGTTGTGGAATCGCAAGGGTGAGATCATTGCAACTCTTCAACATCAAGCTGTGGTCAATGACGTAGAATTTAGCCCAGATAGTCAGACTGTGGCTACTGTTTCAGGTCAGAATACTGCCAAGCTGTGGAACCGCAACGGTGAGACGATTGCAACTCTCCCACATCAATATCCAGTCACTCACGTAGAATTTAGCCCCGATGGTCAGACTGTGGCTACTGCTTCAATGGACAACAAATTGTGGAATCGAAAGGGTGAGATCATTGCAACTCTTCAACATCAAGCTGTGGTCAACGACGTAGAATTTAGCCCCGACGGTCAGACTGTGGCTACTACTTCACTTGTTACAGATACTGCCAAGCTGTGGAACCGTAAAGGCGAGGCAATTGCAACTCTCCCACATCAAGCTACGGTCAACGACGTAGAATTTAGCCCCGACGATCGAACTGTGGCTACTGCTTCATCGGACAACACTGCTAAGTTGTGGAACTATAAAGGTGAGGCAATTGCGACTTTTCCGCATCAGGGTAAAGTTAACTATGTAGAATTTAGCCCCGATGGTCAGGCGGTGGCTACTGCAAGTGACAACACTGCTAAGCTGTGGAATCGTAAAGGTAAGGCGATCGCTAATTTTCCACATCAAAATGAAGTTAAGTACGTAGAATTTAGCCCCGACGATCGGACTGTGGCTACTGTTTCAGGTCAGAACACTACCAAGCTGTGGAACCGTAAAGGCGAGGCAATTGCAACTCTCCCACATCAATATCCAGTCACTCACGTAGAATTTAGCCCCGATGGTCAGACTGTGGCTACTACTGTAGGTGACAACACTGTCAAGTTGTGGAATCGCAAAGGTGAGCCAATTGCAACTCTCTCACATCAAAGTGCGATCTTCGGCATAACGTTTAGCCCCAATGGTCAGACTGTGGCTACTGCTTCAATGGACAACACTGCCAAGCTGTGGAATCGCAAAGGTAAGCCAATTGCAACTCTTCAACATCAAGCTATGGTCAGCGACGTAGCATTTAGTCCAGATGGTCAGACTGTGGCTACTGCAAGTGACAACACTGCCAAGCTGTGGAATCGCAAAGGTGAGCCAATTGCAACTCTTCAACATCAAGCTATGGTCAGCGACGTAGAATTTAGCCCCGATGGTCAGACTGTGGCTACTGCGTCATTAGTTGACGATATCGCCAAGTTGTGGAACCGCAAAGGTGAGCCAATTGCAACTCTCCCACATCAAAGTGTGATCTTCGACATAGCATTTAGCCCCGATGGTCAGACTGTGGCTACTACTGCAAGTGACAACACTGCCAAACTGTGGAATCGCAAGGGTGAGGCAATTGCGACTCTCCCACATCAAAATGAAGTTAAATACGTGGAATTTAGCCCCGATAGTCAGACTGTGGCTACTACCGCAAGTGACAACACTGCCAAACTGTGGAATCGCAAGGGTGAGGCGATCGCCACTTTCTCACATCAAAATATAGTTGACTACGTAGGATTTAGTCCAGATGGTCAGACTGTAGCTACTACTGCAAGTGACAACACTGCCAAACTGTGGAATCGCAAGGGTGAGGCGATCGCCACTTTCTCACATCAAAATATAGTTGACTACGTAGGATTTAGCCCCGATGGTCAGACTGTGGCTACTGCTTCAATTGATGGTACTATGCGCTTATGGGTACAAGTCCAGGGTATGTGGCAGCAGCTTGCTGAATATCGAGGTAAGCATGGAAGGTTAAGTGCAGATGGAAAGTTAATTGCGATCGTTATAAATAATACTGTAGAGTTACATCGATTTGATGGTTTAGATGGCTTACTCGCACGCGGTTGCAACTGGTTACAAGATTACCTCGCTACTCGCGATGAGTTGCGTTCTGAGTTGTGTCCAGGTAAAGCGCGTGAATAATGTTTATAGTTGTGTTGGGCATTGTTAAGTTAACGCAGATGTAATCAAAAAAGTTACTATTTCTGACTTACAACAACATTTTGACGATTAAGAACAAATTATCTTCCACAATCCTTGCAGAGACGTTTAGGCTTCTTATTATGAATTGAACTCTTCTTAACTGTATGACTAGAGCCGCAATGTGGACAAATCTATTCTTATAGTTTTACCTGCTAACGAATATATAGAGCAATTCCTAGTCTACTGAGGTACGATTAATAGTAATGTTGTGTATTCTGCCCAGATAAAAATGAAGGCATAC
>NZ_RSCK01000204.1:0-4347 GCF_003991895.1 Chroococcidiopsis cubana SAG 39.79 | reverse complement strand
AACAACTCGTCCAACTAACGAAAGTTGGTAAAACAGAAAAACAAGAGCGTAAATCACCCAACTCTCGCAAGTATTCAGAGATTAGAACTAGGGAACATTTGTTACCTGAAGAAGTTGAGGCGATGCGGACAGCCATCAAAAAAATGAAGGGTCGCCACGCTTATCGAGACTCAACCCTAATTTTGCTGCTTTACCGTCACGGATTGCGAGTGGCAGAGGCAGTAGCCCTGCGATGGGAGCAGATCGACTTTAACGGTGGAACGATTTACGTAAAGCGAGTCAAAAAGGGAACTCCTTCTGTGCAACCACTTTACTCTGATGAGATTCGCTCTCTGCGTAAGTTGCAACGAGATTATCCTTCTAGCCCCTATGTTTTCCAGTCTTCTCGACGTGGACCGTTAGCACGGGATACTGTAAGTGGAATTGTTGAGCGGGCTGGCGAGTTAGCAGGTTTCTCTTTTCCAATTCATGCTCATATGCTGCGACATGGAACGGGTTACTATTTGGCGAATCGAGGTACTGATACTCGCACAATTCAGAGCTACCTAGGTCATAACAATATCCAACACACAGTCCGTTACACCGAACTTGCATCTGCCAGGTTTCAAGGTCTTTGGAATGATTAGTGTTTAAAACCCCTGATTGCCGCCGATCTCCCCCGAAAAAAATCGCTCTCGTCCTGACAGTACAAATCATCCTTTCTGAGGTTGGTTTAGATCCCAGCCGATTCCCTACAGTTAGACACTTTACCTCTTGGCTTGGCGCAATGTCGCTGGCAGTCGCATTACTGGTGGCAAAATTAAAAGTTCTCAAACTCGTCCTGTAGTCAACCGTGCTGAAGACAGCTTTCCGTATGGCAGTACAAACTGCCGGAAAAAGTAATTCCGCTTTGGGCACATTTTATCGTCGCCTACGTTCTCGACTTGGTTCTCCTAAAGCCATTACTGCCACTGCTCATAAGATTGCGCGAATTTTTTACAAACTTTGGACAACCGGAGCAGATTACACCGCTCCTGGCATGGATTACTATGAGCAGCGTTACCGTGAGCGAATGGTCAATAATCTCCACAAAAAAGCCTAGGCTTTTGGTTTTGAGCTTATTCCTCAGCCCTCAGAAAATCTGGTTTCTTAGAAGAGGGATATCTGAGCCATTACTGGCTGTATTCGTCTAAGTCCAAGACATCAAGCTATAGATTCGCAACGGGATTGTAATACTACCCTCTCACTCCTGTTTTTGCAACACAACTGTCTTGTTAGTTTTCAATAATTCTTAAATCAAGTGCGAAATTTCTCTACCCACGCCCGATACATATATGGAGGGATGAACAGTTGAGGAGGAGCTATAAAGCAAGCTCAATTCGCCCACCTCAAATAGAAAGACTGATTGTCTTGATACCGATTGTCTAACATCAACAAACAAGGAGTTAAGTATGAAACACGACTACACAACAAACATTGCAATTTATCTCTGTCTAACGCTATTTGTTCATTACTTCTCTAATTACATTATACCTGCCTTGCAGGCATTAACCACACCAGTAGAATTTGTATCTCAAAATTTTGGAGTGACTGCATAATGAGAGCCGCTCGGTAAGAAAGCTCTGTTATTAAAAAGTTTTTGCAACACAAGCGGAATTTAGTTCATTCAATAAGGCGCGGCAAACATTGAGAGGTTATAAAGCAATGAACATTTGGAAGCTAATGAACATTTGGAAGCCTATGTCATCTCAAGTGTCATCTCATGATACAGATAATAAATTTCGTTTAATTGAAGAAATCAATGCTAAAACTTCAAATAGGGACTTAAATAATGCCGATCTCAGCGGTGCCGACCTGCGCTATGCTTACCTGAGCAATGCCGACCTGCGCGATGCCGACCTGCGCGATGCCAACCTGATGTTTGCCAACCTGATGTTTGCCGACCTGCGCGGTGCCGACCTGCGCGGTGCTGACTTACGCGATGCCGACCTGAGCAATGCCGACCTGCGTGGTGCCAAGCTGCCCGTCGACCTGAGCAATGCCGACCTGCGTGGTGCCAAGCTGCCCGTCGACCTGAGCAATGCCAACCTGCATGGTGCCATATATGAAGAAGAATGGGTCGAATCGGAGAATGTCAAGATTAACCCTCTTTCATCAAACTGGGAACCTCCTGTAAGGTATCGGAAGAAACAAAAAAGGTATAGCTGAATTTGGGTGCCAGTTGAACTAAGCCGGAGGGTCGCTCCTCCGACTCGAGCGGGTAAGGCGGCTGTCACCGTATCCCCCTCCCCTAAGAACCGTGCGTGACGTAGGGTAGGCGACCAACGAGTTACCATAATGGTACTTTTCTAATCGCCCCCCCTCTGACTTAGGCATAACGGTTGTGTTGCAAAAATAGATAGTATTTTGGGAGAGATAGTACTTGTACTTACTGCTGTTCGCTCGCCTATCTCTTCCATGAACTGCAAACATCCTTTCAAGTGGCGTCACTTTCAGTCCGACATCATCCTCGTGTGCGTGCGGTGGTATCTCCGCTATCCCTTGAGATACCCTAACCTGGAAGAAATGATGCTGGAGCGTGCGATGGAGGTTGACCATACGACGGTGTATCGTTGGGTGCGAGCATGACCAAAACTTGATGTGAGAAAGGAAACCTGCTATGCCTTAGATCTAGCAGGCACTGGTAGAGAGTCAAGGGGAATGAGTGGAATGGCACTAAGATAAGCGGAAATGCTTATGAGTCAAGCAGTTTGCGATTGCACAGCATATAGATGTCTAGGTTGATTCATCAATGGATAAGATTTAGGGCGACGTTTACGGACTCGTGGTTCACTTCGTCCTGGGCGAACGGGGACTAACTTGTGAACAATAATTTTTAGTAGAGTGCGATAAATGTGATGGCGCTGTGTAGAATCAGCGGCGAATAATACAGTCATAAAATGAGTTAAATGATGGCGAGTTCCCTGCAAGGATAGATGCAATGGAGGCGCACCATAGGTTGTACCAGCTGACCACATCAAACCGCGAAGCAAATTGTAAGCCAACAAAAAGACGTAAATTTCTTTACGTACCATTTGAGGAGTTTTCCCCCGCAAGATATCCATTCCCAAAGTGATTTTTAAGTGTTTTAGATCTAGTTCAACGTCCCAACGTTCACCATAAAGCCGCACAAGTTCGAGGGAAGGATAAATTTTTGACTCCAACAAAGTAGTAATTAAACTGACAGATGAAGTCCGAAATCCAGGGATGATAACGTAGTAACAGACTTCTCGCACTGTCAAGGTACAAGGTAAAGTAACAAATTCCGACTCGCTTAATCCTTGAGGGCATTTTTGAGGTTTGTGCCAAGTAACTAATCGATCGCAATCGCCAATTATTTTACCTTTTCGCATAGTTGTTTTTCGAGACTGATGCTTGCGGAATACTGCATCGCAGCCAAGGTTTTTAATCGAAACTAAATCGGCATAAGAACAAAAAGCTCTATCTCCTAGAAGGACATCACCCCTGTTAAGAAATTCATACATTTTTCTCGCAAGTTGAATATCATGAGTATTTAAAACATCGATAACTAGGGCAATAGCAGCACCTGTAGCTAGGCTAAATATCACACCAATTTTGGCGACTGGAAACCCACATCCTAACTTTTGGTTACTAGGTTGAGGGTAGGCTGTTTGGTTTTCCACAGTATCGGGCATAGAAACAGCTGAGCCATCTATGACTTTCACACTTCGACCACACCACAAATCTTCTGTTGTTACTTTCTCTTGTAGACTTTGTGCAGCCTTACTAAAAAGTCTTACTAACAACTCTTCTGGCAATCTAGACCGAGCTTGACAATAGGCACTCGTATCAGTTGAGGGAATTTCTACTCCTTCACCTACTAAATAAGCAATCACTCTGCTTACTGCGTTGTGACAACTTTTATCAACATCTAAAACTTGAGACAGAAATACCCATAGAGTCACGAATGGGTCAAATAGGCGGCGACGATATTTAATTTTTAACTCGTCTATAGCTTGCTCAATTACAGATTCTGGTAAAATCTCTTGAAAAGGTAATCCCAGGCTTTGGCTAAATTTTTGCTTGAGGATTTTCACACGATTTGTCACAGTAGTACTAGTCTTATTGGCTTCCAAGTATCGTTGATAAGTATTTCACGAACTTGGAGGCTTTTTCTAGCTACGGAATATTTTTGGGTAATGCCCGCATTATCGCTGCGTTACACATAAGCACCTGCTTGAAACCACATACCTACCTGTTTGTTCGCAGCCAGATAGTACAAAAGGCTCTAACGGGACTTAAACAAGTTCTAAGCCCAAATAAAGCCTAAACTCTGCTTGTAAGCAGCAAATACGTCCTTGTTATGAT
>NZ_RSCK01000203.1:0-4402 GCF_003991895.1 Chroococcidiopsis cubana SAG 39.79 | reverse complement strand
AGTATGCCTTCATTTTTATCTGGGCAGAATACACAACATTACTATTAATCGTACCTCAGTAGACTAGGAATTGCTCTATTGACTATCAATTATTAGTCTGACTTTTACACCTGCTTTCTGTTTAGCAACGAGTGCTTTTGCAACCAGAGGAAGTCGAAATTCCATCACTGCTAAATCTATTGACGATTGAGCTTGAGATATGGCATCGATCGCTTGTTGTTCTAAATTGTCCCCTAAACGCATAAAATGCCGATAAGGATCTTGATAAGAAGCGGCTTGATTTTGATTAAAATAAACTTGAATAGCAGAGTCTTGAGGAAGCGGTTGAGTGATTCCTAAGTGTGTTTTGGGTTTGAATATTTGAAATAAAACAAGCCCAAAAACTAGTAAAAATACAAATAAAGCTATTTTGACTGTTCGTAAATGCTGGGGGCGAGTTAAGCGTTTCTGTCTCATTCCTAAAAGTCGTATTTTCTAGGCATTTTTTGAAGTTTTGAGAAATGTGTCGTCACAAGTAACTGGAAAGCCTGACTCATGATGATACGAACTTATAATTCCCAATTTCCGAGAATTGTTATCCTCATACCATTTCTCTAAAATTATCTTCTAGACGCTCTTCTGTCGCCCCCCTTTTTCAGGGGGTTGAAGGAGCGAAAAACTCAGTTACCTCCTCGCCAGATCCCCACTACCCCCCTTTGGGAAAAGGGAAAACCAAAGAAAGTTGCACGTCGTGTCTTTCACTCAAATTTGGTTTTAGAAAAGCTTCTATAGCCCCCCTTAAATAGGGGGGTTGGGGGGATCTCTCCAGTCGCAGTCAAAAAGTAAAATGATAAAAATAAACAAACTTAGGGCGATCGCCATAGTAAACTTGCAACAGGACTTGCAATATAAGTATCAAAAAATATAAGTAGTAAGTCAAAGATAGATTATGAAAATAAAAACAGTTTGCGCTTCACTACTTTTAGTATTAATCCCTTTATCGCTTGCCATCAGCGGCTGCGATGCTGAAGAGAACAATTACGCAAATAATTCTGATGTAACTTCTACTACTCAGACTACAGAAATCAAGACAAACTTAATCCAACCAGATCGATCTACCGAAGATCCGTATGCAGCAGAAGCCTATTACCAGCAGCTATTGGCGCAATATGGGGAAAATTATCAAGAGTGTTTAGAGCCTGTATCAGTTAATCTCGATGCGGTTACGAACTCAAATGCTTCTAAGGTAGATCCCACAGAAAAAATTACTAAAATGAAGCAGCAGAATAAAATATTTGTGTTAGACGCTTCTGATTCTATGCGAGTGTTTACAGGTGGCGGTACTACAAAATTCGACATTGCTAAAGCTGCGATCGCTCGTTTTGTCAGTACATTTCCTTCTACAACTCAAGTTGGAGTTAATCTATTTGGCGATCGTAGCGCCGATGCAACAACAGATCCAACTACTGTATGTGCTGCTAGCGAAACTATGTATTCCCTAATACAGTTGAGCAGCTTAATTTTAGCACCAGCCAACGAACCCACCTCAGAGGCTGAGTTTCAACCAATTTATAAACCAATAACGGCAAGTCTATCAAGATTAAACGATATTCTAAGCGATCGCGATGGTGCTAGCAATCAAAATATTATTTATTTAATTACTGATGGGACAGACAATTGTAATGGTGATGCTGTAGCAATAGCCAGAGAACTACACAATTCTCCGGCAGAAATTACGGTAAATGTAATTGGCTTAGATGAAAACGAAACCACGCAGCAGCAGTTGCAAGCCATAGCTGAAGCTGGCGGAGGTGAGTATTTTCTAGCGCGCGATGCCAATGAATTCAATACTGCTTTTGAACGGACACAAGGGAAAATCGAAGCAGAAAAATATACAACAATTCAACTAACAGAAAATCGACCTCAACCTCCTACAAGTTCTAATCCTAACATCAATCAGATTACAGCCTGTACTACAGTTAAAATGAATCGCGAGCTAGGTCAAATTATTAGTCAGGTTAATCGTTTATCTGCACTCCAAGGAACAAATCTTAAGTATAATAATCATGTCTTAGCTCGTTTGAAAGAAAGGCAAGAGCGGATTACCGCATGGCGCGATCGCCTATTAACTAATACTGGCAATCCTCAAATAGATTTAAATTTATTTCGGCAGGAATTGGCACAGGCAACGCAATAATTAGTAGTGCGTAGTGCGTGGTTTTTCTCCCTCAGCTTTCTCAGCTCCCGATCGCTCCCTCAGCTCTCTTCTCCCTGCTCGTGCGCTCCCTTTAACAACAAATAATAAAGTTGTCCGTTACTGACTGTAACTCCAGCACGCTTTGCGGCTAGATCGCCTGTTCCCATAAAGTAATCGACTCTACCCGCTCCTTTGATGGCGCTACCCGTGTCTTGATTGAGGACGTAGCGGCTAACAGTACGCTGTTCTAGCTGTCCTTGCCGATCGAAATAAGGAATTTGAGTATGAATCAGCGCTAAAGCACCAGGCGGCGTAAGTGATTTATCTGTGGCGATCGATCGCTCGGCTGTGACTGGTACTCCCAGATATCCGTGAGGTGCAGCGTTGTTTGTGGGTTGAAAAAAGACAAATGTACGATAGCGGGGTAGATATGTATTTAATTCTGCTGGGTGTTGGCGAAAGTATTGCAATACAGCAGGTAGAGTTAACCCATCGGCGGGAAGTTTGCCATCTTTAATCAGTTCTTTGCCAATACTGGTATAAGGAAACTCAGTTTTTCCGGCATAACCGACAGTCATGATACTACCATCTGTCAGGTGCAGGCGTGCCGAGCCTTGGATGTGAACTAGAAAGGCTTCTAGGCGATCGCGCAGCCAAACCAGTTCTCGTCCGTGCAGCCGACTTTTCGCTCCCAATAAACCGTTCTCGCCTTCTAATTCAGCTCTGGTAGGATGGGGTTCAGTCCACGAAGCAAAGTCGGGTGGGAGTCGATAAAGAGGATAGCGATATTCAGCCGTTTTAACGCGGCTAGCAGGATAGATTGGCTCGTAGTATGCAGTAAATAGTACCTCACTCTTACCATCTTGTGTCGGAAATTGATACAGTTCAAATTCTTGCTGAACGGCGGCTTGTAGTTGTTCTGGAGAGTGGGAGTTAATCACCAACTGGCGAAATCGCACTAAACTACGCCAGACGCGCTCGCGGGTAATCTCGCGTAGGGGATACTGTTGATAAGCTGCAATTGCTTGCGGCGATCGCAAATATCGCAAACTGTTATCGATCGCTTTGAGTAAAGCTTGGCGATCGCCTTTTTTACCTTGACCCCAAATCTGTTCGTCCCAACCCAAGCGATCGGATTTTTGTTGTATATTAGCAGGTACGAGCTGGACTGTGGCAGCACTAGCATGAATTGTAGAAGTGTGGGTAGAAGCGTTACCTGTAACGTCTGCCGACAGTGATTGAGTCAGGACTAAGGTAAATAGTGCTATTGTCTGTTTCATCATTTGAGCGATCGTCAATAAAATTTAATGTTATTCCGTAATTATTAACTCGATCTCAGACCAGTAAATAGTGCGATCGCATTTAAATTTTTCAGTTATTTCATCGTTGTAATTCTGCATGAATAACTCAAATATCAACATTGTAAAAAGGAGCCAGAATAACTCAGAACTTGTAAATCCATTAGTTGTAAATCCCATTCGTCTGATAGTAGCCCGTACAAGGAAGATAATGCTAAATTATCTAGCGATTGCTTATACTAAAACAGTTGTACTAACCCAAGCCTTAAGGCAGATAGAATGTAACTATGGCTGCATTTGATGTAGAGCATTCAATTGATACCAACATAAAACTATCATCAATATCTACTTCAGCAGGGGTAGAGATTCTCCGCGAACAAGTAGAGATTCTCCGCGAACAGATGGAGTCTTTACATCGAATGGTAGAACATCTAGGAGCAGAGTTACTTCATAAGCAGCAACAAATACAAGCTCTAGAGCAAGAATTAGAACAAACAAACAAAGAATTGTGCCGCGCACTCGCCCCGCACCAGCAAGAGATTACCCCAGCAAAAGATTACGCAAGGTGAAGCACTCGATCGGCAAGTTTCAGTCAGCGAGTCTTTAGCTGCACCATTCAATGCTACTTCCGGTCGCGCCATCCCAGCAAAGAAACCAGAGGTAGAAGAGGCGATCGCCAACACAGCTATTTTGCCAGATATGGTAGCTCAGCAAATCTTAAATGATTCAAAAGAATTAAAAGCTTATTCACAGAAACTTCGCTTTCAATTCAAGGAGCTTGGATGTCAGTTTATTGCTAATCAAGCTAGTTTCGTAAAATCTCAAGAGGAAGTAGCTTGGTTAATAGAATTGGTAGTGATATGGAAGTAGTGGTGAAGCTCAAATCCTGTCTAACTCTGCATTGTAGCCATGAATGAAGTACCAAATC
>NZ_RSCK01000202.1:0-4493 GCF_003991895.1 Chroococcidiopsis cubana SAG 39.79 | reverse complement strand
ATCAAGCGATTGCTAAGTTTTATCATTACAAACGTCGCCTTTCCCAATCGCTCAGCTATCTACAACTGTAGTATTAGGCTAGAATTTCTGGTAAGTAGTATGCCTGCAACGGCTGGGGTAGTAGATGAACCATTTTTTCAAACTGCCCCGTAGTAAGAATTTTTGATGTCGGAGTGAAGCTCGTGGAAATAGTCACGCAACAGGGACACTCAGCCAGCATTCTTGGTTTAGCAGCTTCTGGGGGCATGGATGTGACTTGCATCGCCGCCGCATTTGAGGCAGGAATCAATTACTTTTTCTTTTACGATTTCACTAATGAGAAATTTTTAGCTGGTCTAAGATCGCTGTTAGCAACAAAGCGAGAGCAAGTTTTAGTTGCCACGGGTAGTCAAGAACGAGATCTCAACTGGTTGCGCCGTGACTTCGATTCTGTGCGCCAGCAACTAAATATTGATGTCGTCGATGCCTTCTTTGTCGAATATATCTATCCGGCTGAGGATCTGGAGCAAGTTGAGGCATTACTAGAACAATTGCAGCTCTGGCAAGAAAAAGGACTCGTGCGCTACGTCGGAGTCAGCACCCACAACCGAGCAATTGCTTTAGAGCTGATAAAGCGCGGCAAGTGCGAGTTATTAATGCACCGCTACAATATGGCTCATCGCAAAGCAGAAGAAAGCGTTTTACCTAGCGCCCAAACAGCAGGCATTCCCGTCATCGCATTTACCTGTACGCGCTGGGGAACGCTGTTGAAAGGACATCCCAACTGGCAAGAAAAACCACCAACCGCCGCCGACTGTTATCGTTACGTCCTAAGTCATGGAGCAGTAAGGCTAGCTCTCACCGCACCACAGAATTTACAGCAGTTGCAGGAAAACTTAGCTGTTTTGCCAGCACCTCCCCTCTCGCCAGCAGAAATCGCTCGTTGGCAGGCATATGGGGATCTAATCTATGGCAATGGTGAAGATGCGTTTGAAACTCAATGGATGTAAATTGTGCTAGAAAATTCCCTGACCTGGTGTAAGCAGATTGTCGGGATCGTAGCGGCGCTTGGCACTGACTAGCCTACCCCAAACCGGATGAAAGTGCTGCTTCCAGTCAGCTTGAGAAAAAGGAACCGCATCAATTGGGTAGCGATATCCACCACGATCGCGGTTGCGCTCGAAAAACGTGCGGTTGTCGGCTAGCATAGATGCGATCGCGCTAGCATCAGGTGGTGCAGTGCGTAGAATAGCAAACAGGAACACGACTGCCTCATCAGGAACCCGAAACAACGGTAGTGTCAAGCGGTCTGTCGGCACGGGATACAGTAGCACTGGACCCTGACCCGTATCTGATAAAGTCAAGCCAGAGACGATCTCTCCAACAAAGCGATCGACCACTGTTGCTGGGACAAATAAATCTAACCAAGGATGCGGGTAAAACCAAGCACCATTCTCCTTTAAAAAAGCCACAGTTGGAGCTAACCGATTGGCAAAATCAAAGTAAGACTTGTCTTCAATCTGCTCTGTACCCTGACTGTAGCTCAGCCCAGCCAGCAAACTGTTGTTGTTTGGCTTATTTGGTGGAGTATAAAAGCTAGCTGCTTCCAACATATAGCGCCATCCACCACTGGCATCGGCTACGACTTGACCTTCTACGTAGTCAAATCGTTTTTGAGCAATCAGCAAGCGTTGGTCGTGAGTTAAAGCTGCCAGCTCGTTGTAAAACAAGAGAAATACGCGGGCATTTTGAGCAGCAGAAACCAGACGAACTGTTGCCCTAACGATAATGCCACATTGACCCAACCCTGCCAACACTGCTTCAAACAAATCGCGATTCTGCTCGCGAGAGCAAGTTTCTAAGTTGCCCGCACCCGTGACGACTTGAAGGGACAAGACGTTATCCACCTGCACGCCGTAGCGATGACTTCTACCACCGATGCCGCCAACTGCTAAAGTACCACCAACAGATAGCTCGATGTAATCTGTTAGGACAGGGGGTGTCAGTTGTTCCTCTAGGGATGCTTGTAATAGTTGGCTCCACAACACGCCTGCATCTACTTCTGCTTGCTCTGCATTAATAGAATGAATTGTGTTGAGCGAACTCATGTCAATAACTATCCCCGCTTCTACCTGGGATTGACTGTAGGTGGAGTGTGCTTGACCGCGTGCGGCAACTTTTAGTTTATGGCTGCGAGCAAACCGCACGATCCTGACGACATCTTCAACCGAACCTGGTTTGAGGAGGGCAGTTGGATAGCGACGCACTAGATGACCGAAATCATCAGCGGCAGCATTGCGCGTTGCAGTATCGGTGTACAGTATGCCATCCAGGGGTGGCAGTGATTCAAATTCAGATGCAGCACTGGCTGATGTCACCCACTCTCGGTTGACTAAATCGAAGCCAACAACGATCGCAATCGCGATCGCACCTTGCAAAACTTGACGGCGTGAAGCATTGTGATTCATCAAGAATCTCCCGATCTACCGTTTGACAGGCTGAAATTTTGCCCGATAAGAACTGCTTCAAACTTAAATGGCGGCATTTCCCATTGGAGCCAATAAAATTTGTGTCGGGGTAGTCAGAGCGGCATTGCATCATGATTTTGAGCCATTCAATACCTTATGAATTTTCGATAGCAATGCCCAGCCCCGATTGAGTAGGAAAGGAACCACAGCGTATTGAGTAATTGATGTCTCGCTGTACGCAACTCACACTACAATGCGAAGGACAAGTGCAGTTATAGTAGTTACAATCAAAGTCAGACAGCCTATGGCTATGGAACCAGAGGATTATGCGAATTAAGCAAATTTCCGTTAGTGGTTTATTTGGAATTTTCGATCATGTAATTCCATTGAATATGGACGAACGGATCACGATTGTTCATGGACCGAATGGCTTTGGAAAAACAGCAGTACTGAGAATACTGAATGGATTGTTTAACTCTCGATACTCAGAATTAAAAACTATTCCATTTAGTACTTTTCAAGTTGCATTTGATGATAATAGTTATGTTGAAATAATAAAAGATTCTAGCGATTCTGATAAAATAGATAAAAAGAGGAACATAAGTTTTAACTTTTATAAGCATGGATTGGAGAAATGTTCCTTCCTTCTAAAGAGTGCAAAAGCTCGTGCCGATCTAGATTCGTTGATTGAGATTTTCGACGATGTGATACCTGGGCTTCGTCGAATAAATTCTAAAACCTGGCGATATATTCCTACTGGCGAAGCTCTTTCTATAGAAGAAGTCATAGATCGTTTTGAAAACCTCTTACCTTCAAAAATGAGGTTAATACAAGAACCCGATTGGTTGGAAAAATTAAAAGATACTATTCATATTCGTCTTATAGAATCGCAACGATTGCTAAATTTTGTTCCTATACGTTCATCTAAATATTTTTATGAATCCCCTACAATGTTACCAACTGTATCTGCATATTCTGATGAGCTTGCAAAACTTATGCGAGATAAGTTTACTGAATACGGTACAACATCTCAATCTCTTGATAGAACTTTTCCATTAAGAGTAGTAAAACAACAGCTATCACCAGATTTAACAGACGAACAACTTCGTTCGCAATTAAATGAACTTGAAACAATCCGTTCTCGCTTGATAGAAGTGGGTTTATTGGACAAGGATGAAAACTCAGATTTTCAAATCCAGCCTCAAGCTATAGATGAAAGTACCAAAAACATACTATCTGTATATGTTGAAGATGTAGAAAAGAAGTTAAGTGTTTTTAATGACATAGCAAGTAAGATTGATTTGTTAAGAAACATCATCAATAAAAAATTTATGTACTCTTATAAGCAGATGAATTTTAGTAAGGAGAAAGGTTTTATATTTACAACACACTATGAATCATCTTCCTCATCCAATTCAAAAACTCTCTCACCAACAGATCTATCATCTGGAGAGCAGCATGAGTTAGTTCTTTTGTATGAATTACTATTTAAAGTTCAGCCTGATTCTTTAGTATTGATTGATGAGCCTGAGCTATCTCTTCATGTAGGATGGCAGGTGCAGTTTTTAAAAGACTTGCAAGAAATAACAAAACTAGCAGACTTGGATGTTTTAATGGCAACTCACTCGCCTGATATTATTCAGGATCGTTGGGATTTGACGGTTGAACTGAAAGGATCGAACTAGTGAGAGATTTGCTTTCGGTTGACCGTATTGCTAACCAAATTCGCTTAAGACGAAGTACTTATTCAGGTACTTTTTTATTGGTAGAAGGTGCTTCTGACAAAATTTTTTACGAGCGTTTTATTGATAGATCGGCTTGTGAAGTAGTTAGCGTTCCAGGAAAACCTTCTAGTAAATTACGTGTAATTGAAGTTTTGAAAATTTTGGAAACATCAAACTTTCATGGAGTTTTGGCAATTGTCGATGCAGATTTTGAACGGCTTGAAACTTTCCTGTACAGCAGTCCTAACTGGAGTTTAGACTAACCAATGACAAAATGACTCAGCAGTACTGAGTTAACAAGCTACCCAGCTAAAAATATAAA
>NZ_RSCK01000201.1:0-4534 GCF_003991895.1 Chroococcidiopsis cubana SAG 39.79 | reverse complement strand
ACGCTTATTTCTCCATAAAAGTATTTGTTCCAGAATATCACTTTAAGCTTGGTATAAATTTAGATGCGTTTGCCCTGCTCTAAATGCCCAGAAGCACAAGCCCAACCTTTAACAGTTTCGTGACTGAAAGCATTGCCCAATCTATAACTTAACGAGTTGAGGAACCTGAGATGAAACGTAGGATTGCCAGTAGCAGACCCAGTGCTATCCCTGCTTACGTCGCAGAACTGGTAGGCACAATGTTAATGATATTCAACGGTCTCTCTTGGGTTTGCTGGAATTTTAGCCCAGAATCCCCAATCGTCAAGTTAATCCCCAACCCTAATGTGCGCTTATGTCTCACAGCTTTATGTTTTGCTGGGGGAGGAACAGCGATCGCTTACTCGCCATTAGGCAAACGCTCTGGAGGACATCTCAATCCCTCAGTCACTTTGGGCTTCTGGCTGATGAAAAAAATCTCTACCCGCGATGCCGTAGCATACGCTTTTGCGCAGGTTATTGGTGCTGCGATCAGTGCTGCCTTAGTACTCGTATTATGGTCTGACTTTGCTCGCAGCGTTCATCTGGGTGCGACTCTGTTGGGGAAAGGAGTATCGCCAGTCATGGGTTTTGGGATTGAAGTTGGCATTACATTTTTGCTGATGTTGACAATTTTAATCTCAGTTAACTCGTCCATTATGCCTTGGACTGGTGCGATCGCCGGGGCGCTAGTTGCTTTTCTGGTATCTACCGAATCGCCACTGACTGGCACTAGTCTGAATCCAGCCCGCTCTTTTGCTCCAGCTGCCCTGATTTCGATTTGGCAGGATCAATGGATTTACTGGATTGCTCCACCTCTTGGGGCTGCTTTAGCTGCACTCCTGTACCGACAGGGGATTATTGGTACTGGAAAATCCTACTGTAGCAAGCTTTTTCACGCATCAGACATTCCCTGTCACCATGCTAACTGCGGTTATTGCAGCCCCACTAAAGTTGATGTTTTTCGGACAACAAGGAGAAAGTTATGAAACTTGAAGGTAAAGTTGCACTCGTGACTGGTAGCAGTCAGGGGATTGGCAGCGCGATCGCCGTCCGCCTTGCCAAGGAAGGAGCAAATGTGGTCATTGACTATCGCTCTCATCCAGAAGGCGCAGAAGCTACGTTAAAACAAGTAGAAGCAACTGGACGTAAAGGTTATATCGTTCAGGCAGACTTGGGAGTAGTTAGTGATGTTCGTAGATTAGTTGCTGAAAGCATTCAATATTTTGGTCAACTGGATATTTTGGTGAATAATGCTGGAGTTGATGGTAAGAACACTGATTTCTGGGACGTTACCGAAGCTAATTATGATGCAGTGCTGAATGTTAACTTAAAAGGTGCGTTTTTCGCTACACAGGCGATCGTGCAACATTTGATTGAAACTAAACGCAAAGGCAAAATTATCAATATTAGTTCCGTGCATGAAGAACTGCCTTTTCCCCACTTCACGCCCTACTGTGCCAGCAAGGGTGGGTTAAAGATGGTTATGCGAAACTTGGCAGTCGAACTAGGTTCGCTGGGAATTACAATTAACAATGTAGCCCCAGGAGCAATTGAGACTCCCATCAATACTAATCTCTTAAATGACCCCCAAAAGCTAGGAGCGTTATTACAAAATATTCCTTTAGGGCGTTTAGGTAAACCAGAAGATATTGGACCTGTGGTTGCTTTTTTAGCTTCATCGGATGCCGACTACATCACTGGTTCTACCTTTTTTGTTGATGGTGGACTGCTGTGGAACTATCACGAGCAGTAAATCGCTGTGTATTGCCAAAAGAGGCGATCGCGTTTACCCTCGCTCCCATCGCATTTAGATAAAGCATAACGGAATTTGTAGATCGGAGCGAGGTTCACAACACAAACAAGTACATCTTACATACATTTTTTACCATGCGGAAAATAATTGCACTCTTGTTTAGCTCTACAGTGTTGGTTTCTTGCAGTCATACCAAGCTAGACACTCCATCTACCGTGTCCGAGCATGTGAATCTTGTGTCCGATCGCTCTATAGTCACTCCTCCACAAGAAACATTGCCAGCAGCGCATACTATCTCACCAGAAAAAGTCCTGCAAAGTGACAAATATAGTGAGGGAATTGTTTTCGATCGCCAGGGCAATTTCTACTTTTCCCAAACTAAAGCAGGAACGATTACGATTGTATCGCCTGATGGCTCCAGTCGAATTTGGGCTAAGGTTCAAGGAGTTAACGGACACAAAATTCTGCCCGATGGTTCTCATATTGTTGCTGCCAAAAATTCGGTGCTACAGTTGGATGCTAATGGCAATCCCTTAAAAATAATTGCCGATCGGTTTAACGGCAAACCATTAATATATCCCAATGACATCACTGTCGATCCGCAAGGAGGTTTTTATTTCACCGACTCTGGCGACTCAAATCCTCAGAATCCCAATGGTGCAGTCTACTACGTCAATGCCGCAAGTCAACTCAACCAGGTGGCTAGCGGACTTGCTTTTGCAAATGGAATTGTCCTCACCCCAGATCGTCAACGTCTTTTTGTCAGTGAAAGTAATAAAAATATAGTAGCTGTCTACAATGTGCTAGCGCCAGGAAAGCTGGGGGAAAAAAAAGTATTTGCTTTACCAGTCAAACAACCAGGGGAAATCGATAACAAGCCTGATGGTTTATGCTTGGATGCTGCGGGAAATCTCTATATAGCTCACTATGGTACGCGCCATGTAGAAGTACTGAACTCCAGCGGTCAGTTAATTCGTCGGTATGCGAGCGGTAATCTGACTACTAGTAATTGCGCTTTTGGTGGAGCGAATTTAAAAAGTCTTTTCGTGACTGGTGGTGTTGAAACAGAAGCAGGTCAAGGAGGTATTTTTCGCCTAGATCTAGGCGTGCAGGGGTTAGATATCCGTCCTCGTCAACCAGCAATTACTACGACTCAGAAAAATGACTGAAGCTCTAAATGCTATAAATAAGTTTTAAGTCAGCTTTTCTAAGTGAAAATATGCGATCGCACTACTTCATTCTATTCGGTTGAGGACGAACAAAACAGTTTCTCTCCTAGCTCATCTATCCATTTTTTAGCGAGTTCGTCAGCTAAAGTATATTTACTTGCAAAGGTTACTTATTTTAAATTTAGTTTGATTAAAAGATTGATTTGATATCTAAAAAACTTACAAGTAAACCAAAAGTAAGAAGTTCAATGTTAGATATTTTTAAGCACTTAACCTAAGTGATTTTTGTTAGCAAGTATAAAGTTTAAAGCCAAGCTATAAATTTATAAAATCAGATTTTTTTGTTTATAGAAACCGTGTAGAGGCGTTACATGTAACGTCTCTACATGTAACGCCTCTAAACAGAAAACGTTCACAATTTAATTTAGATTGCTATATAGAAACTTTATAAATAAAATCTAAAGAAGACAACCTTGCTCCGAAACTTAAATCATTGTAACTATGCTGTCTGGTTGATAATCTTACATTAGATTTCTTGCATAGAGCTGATTTGGGATCGCGCAAAGCTTACTCTTGCTAAACGCAAACGCTCTCATCCGCGCAGTATTCTCGCAGAGTAGATCGTGATTTCATACTGAGAAGAATCTCTCATGAGCGATCTTTAAATCTTTTTAAGTTCGAGATTAAACGCTGTAAGCCGAGTGTATTGACAATTTTTAACGAAGAGGAAAATTAAGTCAATCGGTGACAAAAAACAAAGCTATTTGCCACTGAGTAAACATAGTCTACTAGAGGTTAATTATGTCCTTCAGCCGAACTAGCGGAGTTTTGTTGCATCCTACTTCCTTACCTAGTCAATTTGGCATTGGAGACTTAGGTATAGACGCTTATCGCTTTATTGACTTTTTAGCGGATAGCGGACAGCAACTATGGCAGATATTACCATTGGGACCTGCGGGAAAAGGTAATTCTCCTTACGCCTCTTATTCAGCAATGGCAGGAAATCCACTGCTGATTAGTCCAGAATTATTAGAGAAAAAAGGCTTATTAGAAAAAGCTCACTTGGCTCATTTACCTGAGTTTAATGCTGAAACTGTAGACTTTGAGCAAGCGATCTCAACAAAAATACCAATGCTGCGAAAAGCTTGCTCGAACTTTGAAGCAAATGCTACATCGTTTGAAAAACAGGAGTTTTCGGAATTTTGCGATCGCAATGCTTACTGGTTAGATGACTACGCTCTATTTATGGCACTCAAAGATGCTCACCAAGGTGCTAGTTGGAATCATTGGGAGCCAGCGATCGCTAGAAGACAGCCAGCCGCGATCGAACAATGGCAGCAACAGTTAAATACGGATACTTTTTACTACAAGTATCTTCAATTTGAATTTTTTCAACAATGGTCAGAACTAAAACGTTATGCCAACCAACGCAGCATTCAAATTGTAGGAGATATTGCTATTTACGTAGCACATGATAGTGCTGATGTCTGGGCGCATCCCGAAAATTTTTGCCTAGTACTACAGTTGTAGATAATTGTTAGAATAGGATAGAAGTGCGATTGCGATTGCTGTGATGTTTCAACAAGCTTTA
>NZ_RSCK01000200.1:0-4600 GCF_003991895.1 Chroococcidiopsis cubana SAG 39.79 | reverse complement strand
GGCAAAATTGAGAGGTGTTCGTTATATTGGAGTTCCAATATAACGAACACCTCTCAATTTTGCCTGTACATACAGTTAAATTTGTCCGTATATAGCAACCTTATCCAGTCTTATCCAGCTTCTCTCCTGTACGCCTATTCTGTACCTACTGATTATACTGCTATAAGGCTAATCTCACAGCTCGCACTTAATATAGATACGATCTTTGTAGCTAGAGGGTTATAGACACTGACCCTGACTGTACTGCCCCTAATCTCCAGCTAGCTAATGGCTAATGGTGTATAACTTCCCTCAAACCGTACAACAAAACAACTGTACAACAAAACAGCAAAAAGGACTGTACATACATCTAGTTTATTGTCTATTTTGTACGTCCTTTTAGTTGTACAGCTAGGTAAGCCAAACAGTGCGATCGCTTGCCCCTTCATCGGTAAGGGTGCTCGGTTGTTGCGCCTTCGCCCTTGTTGATGCAATCGCTTGCTTCGCCTTGCCTGTGTTCTGCTATTGCCTGCCCTGCTCTGCCCTGCTGCACTGAGTCTATCGCTCTACCCTTGCCTGTTCTCTAGTTGCTAGCTCAAGCGCCCCTACTATGCCTCTATGCCTCGCCTGCTACTGGATGGATTTCGGTTTTAGCTTATAGCCTAGCTGATATTGAAGGGCGATCGCTCGTTTTGAACTCAAGCTTCGCTTAGTCCTAACTCATCTCTCATCTAATCGTACAGCGAGTTATACATACAGCTAAATCCGGCTAAATAGCTAAATAAAGCGGCTATTGTTATACCGTTAATTCCTCAGCTTGCTATCTGTACGCCCAACCTACTAGAGTTGTGATGCAATTTCAAATCAAAGCTGCGATCGCAGCCCTGAGTACTTGCCCGTCCGCTACTCTTGCTTGCTACTGCTCATTTGCCCCTAAAAACTAAATCTAAATCTAAAAACTAAACCTAACTCTCAGTCTACACAGCAGCGTAGCTATCTCACTATCAGCCTTCCGGCTTTGGAGGATGATCAATCTCAGCACGGGCTTATTGCTCGACTTGCGATGCCTGGTGGGTGGATCGCCCACTACACCACGCAGCGTGCAATTGATTGCTCTAGTTGCACGCGATCGCACAGTTTCTGCATTTGATGCAGAGCGGTGAATCGAGCCGCTATGCACGCTAGGTTAATTTACCAGGATTGGGGCTGGCTTGAGTTGGTAACCCTGCCATGATGTGGTAGAGTTGCTGCTACGGCTTTCAGGTCAAACCAATTCTGGATTACACACTTTTACAATGCCAAGTTGTTTGACTTTGGGAAAGCTGCATTCAATCTTGAGTCATATCGAACCAGTTGTTATCTTCTCCAGTCTTAAATAATTAGCTAAATTTAAGATGTATGTTTTCGATAGCTGCATTTTGGTTGCAGCACTACGCTCTCGACGAGGTGCTAGTTTTTTGATTCTGAGCGCTCTGAGGCAACGAGTTATTACTGGATGTCTTTCAGAAGCCCTTTTTTTGGAATACGCTGATGTGTTGAAGCGCGATGAGAACCTACGACAGTTTTGGACTTCACCAGAGGAGGTCGATGTGGTGCTAGGAGTGCTGGCAGATGTTTTGCAGCCAGTTCCTATCTATTTCCAATGGCGACCGCAACTAAGCGATCCCAATGACGAAAGAGTTATAGAATGTGCTATTAATGCTCAGGCTACGGCAATTGTCACGTTTAACGAACGAGATTCCCTGCCCTCTACATCACAATTCGGCATTGCAGTAATTCAGCCTGGAGTTTTAGTTCGAGCTTTGAATTTAAAGGAGCGTTTAAGCGAATGAGTTCTTATCCATTGCAATTACCGGAAGAGTTAATCCAAGAAGTACGGCAGTTAGCTGCGGCAAGTCAAATCCCCTTAGAGCAATGGTTGATTGCTGCGATTACCCAACAGCTAGAAGTCGAACGCTCTCTATCTCGCTTGCGGCAAGCTTCCCAAGTCGCTGATTACGAGAGATTTGACCAGATTTTGGCAAGAGTGCCAGACATCGAACCGATGCTGGGCGATGAACTTTAGCACATACTTGTCGCGTTGCTCGATCGGCATCCTGGGTTTCACAGTATCTGCCCCTAGAACTCTCTCCTCTTTTTGTTATGAAATAAACACAAACTGATTTTTGGCAACGAGGCGAGCGGATCATGGCTTCAGCCAGCAGTGGTGCATTCTTGGGTGTTAGTCGGTCAAATTCTTGGAGCTATTATTGGGACTACTTGCTGCTTTCTACGCTTGGTTTACGGATTGAGGAACATAAATAGCGCTCCCTTGCTGCACTGCCTGCTAAGGCGACGCTTGCCCAGGACTTGTGTTGGGTCTTACCTTGAGTGTACCTTGCCTATAGCTTGCTCAAACTTGCACTGCCTTACTCCCCTCACTCACCCCTAAATTCCCTCTAAACGTATAACAAAAAGCTATTGTACGCTTACTTAGAGTTAATTGCCGGATTAAACGTATATTGAAATAAATATATAATTGCTCGAAGTAGATTTAGGCGATCGCCACTGCCAACTCAACTACCAACTTAGTGCTACCAACAACAGCAATTAAGCGATCGCTATGACCAGATTGAGCCACCTCAGCCTTGAAGCTTGGTAGGAGCAGAGCGCGGTTAATCGGTTTTTCTGGTAGTGAATCAACTCTGTCAGAATTATTTCCCTTTACGATTGCAGTTTTCTAGCTACTCTAATTTGGGCTATGCGCTGCTCGTATTTGCGAGCGATCTCTAGGGTGAACTGGGCTAGCTCTTTAGCCTTCTGTTCTGTGGTTATAGCCAATTCCAGCACTTGTGTTAGTTCGACTAGTTGCTCCTCAGTCATATCGCACTCGCAGGCAGTAGTTTGGCTCTGGGCTTGATTATACGTTATGAGTCTGCCATTGCACTCATCTAGAAACAGCGATCGCACTCCTTGACACTGAAAAAAGCTCTTGCTGGGCCGGTTGCAGCAATGCCATCAGGTGCAGTTCGCTTGCGCTGCCACTGTTTACTTCTAGCTACCGCTGCCCGATGTCATGCCACACACAAAAAGTCAAAGTCGCAATACAGTTGCACACTTGACATTTCATGCTATGGTGCTGACTTGTTTTTATAGGAAATTTCATATATTATGACTGATAGTGAGGAGATTCCAGAAATTCCCTTACGCCCACTTGTTTGGATGGGGGACTCTCGGAAAAATATGCGCGCCTTTCCCCAAGAAGTGCGAGCTGCGGTAGGTTATGCATTACAGCTAGTGCAGGCAGGAGAAACACCACTGGATGCCAAGCCTTTTAAAGGGGTTAAAGGCGGCGTGTATGAGATTGTCAAACGCTACGATACCGACACTTATAGGGCGGTTTATGCGGTAAAGATAGGGGACTCGATTTATGTCTTGCACGATGCGTCAGAAGAAATCTAACAAAGGTATCAAAACCCCACAGACGGATGTCGATCTGATTAAACAACGCTACAAAGACGCGAAAGCTTTAGAGGAACAACAATCATGACAAAAGAACTTGTTTTTGAGGAAAGTAGCGGCAACGTCTTCGCCGATCTCGATCTAGAAGATGCAGAGGAATATTTGACGCGGGGTAAGATCGGGATTCAAGTGCTACGTTTGTTGAAACAACGCAACTTGAAACAGCGTGAAATTAGTCAACTTCTCGGCATTCCCCAGCCAGAAGTATCCTATCTGATGAGAGGCGAGTTTCAACGATTCAGTGAGGGCAAACTGATCGCGTTTCTCAAGCGTCTCGATACCGAAATCAGCTTGCATCTTCGCCCCCGTCATGCCGGAACTCAAGCGGGTGAAACAGTAATCTCACTCTAGTAATACGCGACAGATCGCACTCCATGACACCGACCAAAGCTATTGCTCGGTCGGTGCTGTCGATGCGGTGCTAGCCTATTCGTTTGAGGTAAAACAGCACTTCCACCCCTAACTGCTGTCCGTCGAATGCTTGCTCGGTGAGGAGACAAGTCGTACCTGATGTTGGCACGTCCGCACCTTTGGAAAACCAGCTCACCTCGTGAGTTAGCTCGCCTTGTAGCGGTCCTGTCGTCCATTCAAAGCTACCGCTGCCTGATGTCATGCCACTGTTGAGTGCGGCATCGGCTTGTAAGAAGGCTTTGGCGTAGAATATGCCATGCTCGCTCAATTGCCACTGCAATCTTTGTAGGTGCTTGAAGTGCATTGTTTCGTTCCAGTTCGTCACCCCACCAGCAGCGATCGCTGCCTTTCCATGAGCAGTAACTTCACTGAGTTCTTCTCCTCTAAGGATAAGCGTACAACCGTATAGCTAGCATCTTTTATTTACCGCGACACTTTAACAAGTCCGAATAGCGATCGCTTGTCAACAGGACGCTATGACGCTGCGTTATTCTCTTTGGCTTACTTGTCTAGCTTTCATCTCTAGAACACCTCCGAGCAGTTTTCCAAACTCAAGTGCGATTGCTATCTTTATCTTTCTACTATAGCCGTATGCTCCATTTTGCTATATCCTCTAGTCATGTGTTATGACTGCATATTTGTTAAGCATAATTGTATAAAATGAGGAAAAGAATAGTTGGATAAATCACCTCCACTACCTGTTAACCAC
>NZ_RSCK01000199.1:0-4620 GCF_003991895.1 Chroococcidiopsis cubana SAG 39.79 | reverse complement strand
TGTCGAGACTGACGTAAATCTGAGTCTTGGTTTGTATTCTACCCTGATTTCACGCTCTTTCTTTACAAAGTCCCACTAATTCTTATGAGAAGAATTGCTGGATCGCTGCAAAAAACATTAAGATTATTATTCTTAATATTCAAGATTTTGTTTATTTTATGGTGCTGGTATCCAGCAAAATTATTGTATGAATTGTTAACAATCGACCAAGATAGTTTAGGTTGTGAAGGATGGGGATGCGGCTATGCAGTTGGATGGCTTGGTCTAGTCATGCTCGTAACAAGTAGTATTTTTATTATAATTGGCACGGTTTTGATTGGGTTAGAGTGGAAAAACAAGACATGGAGGATTATTTTAGGACTTGCTACATTTACATCTAGCATTCCTTTGTTATTATTTTTTATTTTAATTATTTGGGCTAATACTTTTAAATAAAACTAAAAATAGAATTTCAATGTATGGTGGGCAATGCCCACCTGACGATTAAAGACAGATGAAGACAGAGTCAATATAAATGTACATGGGCTGAGCCAAAAGAACTAACACCAATTACCAATTACCAATTACTAAGATTTTTTATATGACGCTACGCAAACCATTCGCAATTGGTTTAGTTGCCACAACTGCGATCGCAACTTTAACTATTATTGCCCGCACTTTTTCCCAGACGAATCAAAGTACTAGCCTTGATACTGGAAATGTTATTTTTCTGCATCCCGATGGTACGAGTGCTGCCCATTGGGGAGCTGCCCGTTTTCTCAATTACGGTTCCGATGGTAGGCTGAATTGGGATCGCATGTCTCATCTTGGTGTCTATTTAGGACACATGAAAAATCAGCTGACTGCCACTTCTAATGCTGGCGCTGTGACTCATGCTACGGGAGTGAAGGTAGATGCTGACTCCTACGGCTTAGACGAAACTGGAAAGCCAATGACGGCGCTTTCAGGCAAGCCACAGACAATTATGCAAGAAGCGATCGCCCAAGGTATTCCAACAGCAATTATTAACTCTGGTATTATTAGCGAACCTGGTACTGGTGCTTTCTTAGCTAAGGTAAAAAATCGTCAAGCACACGCAGAGATTACCAAACAAATTGTTGAGTCTGGCGTAGATATCATTTTGGGTGGTGGAGAAATTTGGTATCTTCCTAAAGAAAAAACTGGACGACATGCTAAGTCAGGTAAACGAGAAGACGGCGTAAATCTAATCGATCTAGCAAAACGTAAAGGTTATGCTGTGGTATACAACCGCGAGGAACTATTGAAACTACCCACTAACACCAAAAAAGTTTTAGGCATATTTGCAGCTGAAGATACTTACAACGATGAACCAGAAGAGGATTTGAAAAAGCAAAAGCTACCGTTGTATGTCGAGAGTGCGCCAACTGCGGCAGAAATGTTACAAACAACGCTGAGGGTTTTATCTAATAGATCGAAACCCTTTTTTATCGTTCAAGAGGAGGAAGGAACGGATAACTTTTCTAATTACAACAATGCTAAAGGCTGTCTCGAAGCCATGAAACGGGCAGATGATGCAGTTGGGGTAGCAATGAAGTTTATCGAGCAAAATCCCAATACTATGTTATTAACAGCCGCAGATAGCGATGCTAGCGGGTTAGAAGTCATTGGCGAACAGATAAGCAATATGCCACTGAACCAGCCTTTACCTCCTAGACAGAAAAATGGCGCACCTTTGGATGGTAGAGATGGTACAGGTACGTTACCTTTTGTTTCTGCACCCGACGCTAGAGGACAGCGTTTTCCATTTGCGATCGCCTGGACTGGTTTTGCCGACAATGCCGGATCGATTGTTGCCAAAGCACACGGAATGAACGCTGCAAGGATGCAACCTACTATAGATAATACTGAGATTTATAGATTGATGTATAGAAGTTTATTTACTAAAACTTTGCCGTCCAGCTCTCCTTAAAAGTGCTATCTTGTGAGGCAGAGATCGTACCTGCCTTGCGATCGCCTCTAGCTTAATTATTTTTTTAACTAACGAATGGTTATCTAGTTTTAAGCTAAAAGAAGTTAGTCAAAATTTGCCTGCGTTTAGTAAAGATTTATCAAGTTTTATGGGCTTACCTTTTCATGTGCCGAATCGCAGTACTAGATGACGATCGCAATTGGTGCATGGCACTTCAGCGTTTTTTAAAAAACACCTTTGAAGTGTCTATTTTCAACGATGCTACCTCGCTCATCGAAGATTTGATTCAAGATGTGCGGCAGTATGACTTAATTATGGTCGATCTGTCTCTGCCACCCGATGCTTACGGAGAAATTGACGGGCGGAAATTTATTCGCTATATCAGAGAAGTTTTACTAGAACCTCCCATTCTCGTGTTAGTGACCGCATTTATTGGAAAAAATGAATTGAATAGTGGCGAGATTTTCTGTAAAGAAGCTGATGCTTTCTTAGCTAAAGATGCAGGGTTAGATGAGATTTCACGGCAATTGCAAGAATTATTAGTAAATGGGTAATCAGTTATCAGTGAATAGGGAGCAGGGAGCAGGGAGCAGGGAGCAGGGAGCTGAGGGGGCTGAGAGAGTGACCAGTGAAGAAAGGGTGTGGGAAGTGTTGGAAGTATGGGAAATGCGGGAGGACACTCAAAGAATTTTCGAGAGCGCTCTCCCTTGCCCCCCTTGTCTTCCTTGTCCCCCTTATCCTCTTATCCTCTCGACTCCCGACTTTCAAAAATATGCGTCATAAAAAACATCCAAATCGAGCGGGACTGAACCGAAATTCTCTGTTAAATCGGATTACGAATCGCATCCATCAATCTTTGGAACTACAGCAGATTCTCTCTGTTGCAGTGCAGGAGATTCGGGCATTTTTACAAATAGATAGAGTCAAAGTTTATAAATTTCATCCTGATGGAACGGGACAAGTGATTGCTGAAGCGATCGCGGCAAAGCGTTTACCATCTTTGCTAGGGTTGCACTTTCCCGCAGATGATATTCCTGCCCACGCACGGGAGATGTTTGTCAAAATTGGGGCGCGATCGATTGTGGACGTTCCCCAACAACAGATTAGCCTCAGCTATTTAAAATCTCCCCAAACTACAGGAGATTTGACGTTAGAGGAAGTTCAGCAAAGAACCGTTACAGAAATTCTCCAACGCCCCGTCGATCCTTGTCACGTCGAATATCTCACAGCTATGGGGGTGCAGTCTTCCCTAGTCATCCCAATTCTTCACGATTGCCAGTTGTGGGGACTGCTGGCTTGTCACCACGCGCAACCAAAAACTTTTCGTCAGGAACAATTAGACGTGGTGCGACTCGTGGTAGAACACCTCGCGATCGCAATTTCTCAATCTCAACTATTGACGCAAGCACGCGAAAGAGCTATTCGCCAAGAATTAATCAACAAAATTTCGACTCTGCTTCACTCTCCCCACTCAATTCAAACAATTTTACAAATTGCTCTTGAAAGTATTGTCAACAGCGTTGATGGTTCTGGTGGCAGACTATATCTTTGTCCTACAGGGCAAGCACAAATCGCAGAAATTTATACCGATAAAGCCCAACCTCAAGGGATGTTGGAGAACGCTCCATTTTGGCAACAGTTGATGGCTGGTGTTGGTAGAAACCCCCAGCACGGGTATGTGGCGATCGCCAATCTTTATCAAGCACCGGAGTTACTAGAAGTTGCTCCTGCCTTTCAAACTACGAATATCCGCAGCCTATTTGTTATGCCCTTGCATTATGGTAGTGAAACCTTGGGTTGCCTGACCATTTTCCGCGATGCGATCGATACTGATATTACCTGGGCGGGAAGATTCGATCCTGACGAACGTATTTCCAGAGTGAGGCATTCTTTTGAGGCTTGGCGAGAATTAAAACGAGGACAAAGCAAAGAATGGACGAGTTCGGAAATAGAATTAGTCCAAGCCCTAGCCAATCATCTCTCACTTGCCGTCATGCAGCACCGATTGCATGAATACGAACGACAACAGAGGCAATTGTTAGAAAGACGTAATCAAGAACTAAAGACTGCCCGCACCCTGGCAGAAGAAGCCAATCGCCTCAAATCAGATTTTCTCTCCTCCACCAGTCATGAATTACGTACGCCTTTAGCAGCCACGCTTAATTATTTGAAATTGCTCAAAGAAGGACTTTACTACAACGAAGTAGAGTTAAAAGAATACATTCAAATTGCCTATCAATCAGCAGAAAATCTCGTCACCTTAATTAACGATATTCTCGACCTGGCAAAAATTGAAGCCGGAAGATTGGTGATGCATTGGGAAGAATTTGAGCTAATGCCTCTATTGACAGAACTACAACGTTTATTTCAAATTGAGAGCAATTGTAAGGCTATTCCCTTAAGCATCGATTGTCAAGTCGAGCGCATTTATGCCGATAAATTCCGACTGCGACAAGTCCTAACTAACCTCTTGGCTAACGCTTTTAAATTTACTGAAACCGGACAAGTTTGCATTCGAGCAATTACCAAAACTGACGAACCAGCAATTGAAATTTCGGTAACTGATACTGGAATTGGGATCGAACCAAGCCAAGCAGCAGTATTATTTGGTAATTATTCGCCACTGCGGCGCTTCAACGAACTGCCGCCCACAGTCTCGACATTTATAATTCTGTTTTTCATGACGAGTG
>NZ_RSCK01000198.1:0-4627 GCF_003991895.1 Chroococcidiopsis cubana SAG 39.79 | reverse complement strand
GTTTTTATATGTTACAAATATTGCCTGAAATCGTTGTAGGGCAAGGATTATACCTCATCACTACTTCCATATCACTACCGACTAGATAATAAAATTTTTGGTAGCGGCATGGAAGTAGTGATGAGGTAGAACCTTTAATAAAACGGCAGGGTAATGTTGTCGATTTGTGGATAAACTAGGAATAGAGTTTAGGTAATGGCTAGTCTAGTATGACTGTTTTAGTTGCAGTTTGCTGTCCTCATTGTCAAAGCAGTGAAGTGGTTAGGCACGGGGGTAGTCCTAAAGAGGACAGGATGAGTTAACTGGAAGAGAAGCATTATAGTGATGGATGAAATTCCAAATTGCGCCAATGTGATTTTCCAAGAAGTTGGAAAATGACAAGGTTTTTCTCACCAAGCGCGACACTCGTTGTCTTAGCGTGCAGTTGAAACGCTCAATATGACTTGTTAAACCCGTTTCCTTGCCAACGGCACGATGTCGTTTGCTTGGCAGGGCTACGGGATAAGACACCCAAAAATCGCTGTAGATGACGGCACAAGGAGCGATACACCGCCGGTAAGGAGTCCCAAAGTGCTCCAGCTGAAGTGCCACTACGGTCGCCAATATAGCAACCGACAATCTCACGTGTAGTGACATCCATCGCTAGCCAGACCCACTGCTCATTACCTTTGTCATCTACAAACGACCACAACTCATCCATCTGCACTGTCAAGCGGCATTTCGGCTTTGGGTTCACTTGCACCTCTTGGGGCACGTTCTTAGACTTCTGATTGACGTATTGTTGCACCCACAGTTCGGAAATCTGCAAAGCACGGGCAATGCCTGCTAGGGGCAATTTCTCTAGCAACAATCGGTCAATGATGCCTTTGGTCTCCTCACTAATCATTCGCCACTGTGGATTTTCGACAAACTGCCGCCCACAGTCGCGACATTTGTAATTTTGCTTTTGATGTCGAGTTCGACCGTTTTTGACCACATCTATAGATTGACAACTGGGGCAGGCTAGTAGAGCAGTAGACATCAGCACACTTGTGAAATCACAACAATATCATTCTCTCATCCTTTCCTCTTTAGCACTACCATTGTTCCCAAAATCGCGGCTTTAACGCTTCGGGCGGGTGTTGTTAGCTTGAAGAGTTCGCGCTCCTTGGCAAATTTGTTAACTATTACACATCTGCCTCAGCATTTCCTGCTTACATTTGGCTTATATTGATGCCACCTGTGACAAGGAGACTTGCGGTTAACTGCAAGTTTTGCCGAGGAGATAAATGTAAGTGAGTACAAGCAAACCCGTTCAATTGAATCGCCGTCAGGTCATTCGCGGTATTTTAGCAACTACAGCATTTGGTGCTGCCACTAAATTCGGCACTGGATGCACGCCAGCCAGCCAAACTCAAGCTTCTTCCAATGCTGAAGATAAACCAATCGTGATGGGATTTATCTATGTCGGTCCCAAAGACGACTTCGGCTACAATCAAGCTCATGCAGAAGGGAAACAGGGATTGGCAAAACTGACATGGTTGAAAACCGTCGAAGAAGCAAACGTCCCAGAGACAACTGCCGTAGAAGAGACGATGCGAAATATGATTGAAGAGGAAGGCGCAACGGTACTCTTTCCTACTTCTTTCGGCTACTTCGACCCTCACATACTCAAGATTGCCAAAGAATACCCAGAAGTCCAATTCTTCCACTGTGGCGGACTGTATCAAGAGGGCAAACACCCCAAAAATGTCGGTAGCTATTTCGGTTACATTGACGAAGCCCAATACGTAGCGGGAATCGTGGCTGCCCACACTTCTAAAACTGGTAAACTCGGTTTTATTGCCGCTAAACCAATCCCACAAGTCTTGCGTAACATTAACAGCTTTAACTTGGGGGCGCGGAGTATCAATCCTAAAATCACGACTCAGGTTGTCTTTACGGGTGATTGGGCGTTACCTGTGAAGGAAGCAGAAGCAGCTAATAGTATGGCAGACCAGGATATTGATGTCATTACCTGCCATGTAGACAGTCCGAAAGTGGTGATGGAAACGGCAGAAAGAAGGGGAATTTTCTGTAGCGGCTACCACGCCAATCAAGCCAAGCTAGCACCTAAAGGTTATTTGACGGGGGCAGAGTGGAACTGGGCACAGGTTTACTCTCGTTATGCAGAGATGATTCGGGCAGGGAAAACGCTGATGAATGGCGGTATTCCGCACTTGGTAAGGGGTGGCTTGAAGGATGGATTTTTAAAGATGTCGCCCTATGGTGCGGCGGTGAGTGCTGAGGCAAAGAAAGACGCGGATGCCGTGAAAGAAAAATTTATAGCAGGCAACATGACGATCTATCGAGCGGGATTGAAAGATAATACGGGAAAAGTTGTCGTGCCTAACAAAGATTTCACCCAAACAGCGATCGAATTAGAAAAGATGAATTGGTTGGCAGAAGGCGTAATCGGTAGAGTCGCAAGTTAGCTATGAACACTCATACCTGGCGGGGCAAGTTGGAATCTGTCTGCATTCCCTTGGCTGCTATTCTCGTTTCTTTGTTGCTATTTGGCGTATTTTGTGCTGCGGTCGGGGCAAATCCGATCGCGGTGTATGGGGCAATTTATCAAGCAGCGTTTGGTAGGTGGCAATCTTTTCAAAATGCCCTGATCCGTGCCGCACCCTTAATGTTAAGTTCCCTATGTACGGCTTTACCCGCACGCTTGGGATTGGTCATCATCGGTAACGAAGGGGCGATCGTTGTCGGCGGCTTGGGTGCAGTGGCGATCGCCCTTGCCCTCTCTACCAACGTTCCACCTCTGGGATCGCAGATTGCAATGGCTGTGGCTGGGATAGTTTGTGGCGGCGCGTGGATTGGCATTGTCGGGGCATTGCGCCACTATCGAGGCGTGAACGAAACCATCAGCAGTTTGTTAATGAACTATATCGCGATCGCCCTGCTCAACCATCTAGTAGGAGGACTGATGCGCGATCCCAGTTCCCTAAATAAACCCTCCAGCTACCCGATCCCCGATGTCAATCTGCTGGGAGATCTACCAGGAACGCGAATTCACTACGGACTGATTTACGGCTTAATTGCCTGCGCGATCGCCTATTTTCTGATCCAACGCACGACTTTTGGTATGGCAGCCCGTATTGCTGGCGGAAATGTCAGGGCAGCCAAACTCACCGGACTTCCCGTAGGCAAACTCACCCTAGCAATTTGCTTTTTAGCTGGTTCCTGTGCGGGGTTAGCAGGAATGGTCGAAGTCGCTGCCGTTCACGGACGGGCGAATGAATCTCTCAACGCCAACTACGGCTATAGCGGCATTCTCGTTGCTTTTATTGCCCGTAACAATCCCTTAGCAGCGATTTTAGTAGCAATATTACTCGGTGGTATCTTAACTAGCGGCGGGATCTTACAAAGGCGGTTAGAGTTACCCGATGCAACAATTTTGGTATTTCAAGGCATCGTGTTTCTGGTAGTGCTATTTAGCGAATCCCTTTACGGCAAGCTAGGAGTTTTTCAGGAGAATTTCGATGGCAACGACAGAATTGGGTTGGTGGGGAGTACCGCTAGCGATCGCGGCGGGAACGTTGCGGGGTAGCGCCCCCTTCCTGTTCGTCAGCTTAGGCGAATGTCTCACTGAAAAAAGCGGCAAAATCAATTTGGGCTTGGAAGGCACGCTGTTAACGGGGGCAATGTCTGCCTATGCTATCTCCTACTTAACCAAATCCCCTTGGTTAGGCGTATTAGTTGCTGGATTAGCAGGAATGTTACTGGGTATTATCCATGCTTGGCTGTGTCAGCAACCAAAAGTCAACGATGTCGCTGTAGGCATCGCGATGATTATCTTCGGCAGTGGTATAGCTTTCTTCTTCGGCAAACCTTTTATTCAACCCGTCGCCCCCCAACTACCCGCGATCGCTTTTGGTAGTTGGAGTACTTCGCCGCAAATTCAATCGGCATTGAAAATTTGTCCTTTGTTTTTGATAGGAGTGGCGATCGCTCCTGTAATGCAGTGGTTTTTCGCCTCCACTCGCTGGGGCTTATACATCCGTGCCGTAGGCGATGCCCCCGAAGCTGCTAAAGCAATGGGAATTTCTACCTCTCGCGTCCGCTGGCTGTGCATCGTTGCAGGCAGTTTCCTCGCCGGAATTGGCGGCGCGTATCTCTCCCTCTACTACCCTGGCAGTTGGACGGAACGCATTTCTAGCGGACAAGGACTGATGGCAGTCGCCCTCGTCATTTTTGCCCGTTGGCAACCGATGCAATGCTTGTATGCAGCCCTACTCTTTGGCGGCGCACAGGCGATCGGTCCCGCCCTACAATCCGTTGGTATTGACTCCTACTACTACCTATTCAACGCCTCTCCCTACATCCTCACCTTACTCATCATGATTATCACCTGTTCCCCCAAACGCACCCTCACAGGCGCACCAGGCGCACTAGGGAAATAAGTCAGAAGTCAGAAGTCGTAAGTCAAAACACACCCCACACCCCACACCCCTCACCCCTTACTCATGACTGGACTAGGCGGTTTAAATAAATCTCCCGATGGAGTTGTTCTCGGACTCGTACAACTGGAGTTTAGACTAAATCAAGAAAAAAGCGGTCAATCCTGTTGAAGTGACCACTTTTTGGTCAATGCTGAGATTTA
>NZ_RSCK01000197.1:0-4677 GCF_003991895.1 Chroococcidiopsis cubana SAG 39.79 | reverse complement strand
ACATCTTGCCCAGGCATCCTACTTTTTTTTGTGCTTTTCACGCTACCCTACCCAATCCCACTTTTTTGCGTTGCGCCCTTTCTTAACTTCCGCGAGCAAGCACCATTAGCAGCACGCCAGAATATGTACCTAGATCGGCAAGGTCGGGTAGTTTCTAAGTTAAGTAAAGAGGGTCACTTAGCTGTTGCCGTACCAGGGACGGTTAAAGGGTTAGATCGGGCATTGACACAATATGGCACGATGAGCCGCGCTACTGTAATGGCGGGAGCGATCGCCTTAGCCGAAAAAGGCTTTGTCTTGCAGCCAGGAGATGTCGATATCCTTAACTCTCATGTCAAGCAGTTTCAGGCACGAGCAAACGTTGCTGCCATCTTTTTGAAAAATGGCAAAACTCCCTATCGAGTAGGCGATCGCCTGGTACAAAAAGATTTAGCTCAAACTCTCAAACTGATTGCCGATCGGGGAGCGGATGGTTTTTATCGGAGCGCGATCGCATCTGAAATTGTCAAAGCTAGCAACAAAAATGGTGGAATTCTGACGTTGGAAGATTTTACTAATTACAAAGTTGCTCAAACTCAGCCAGTTAAGTGCAACTATCGGGGATATGAGGTAATTTCTGCGCCTCCCCCTGGTGGTGGCGTGACTTTATGCCAAATGCTGAATGTTCTCGAAGGTTATCAGCTCAAACAGCTAGGCTGGCACTCAGCAACCAGCCTACATCTGATGTTTGAGTCAATGCTTTATGCTTACAGCGATCGCAATACCTACTTAGGCGATCCGGCTTTTGTCAACAATCCCGTAGAACGACTGCTATCAAAAGAGTATGCGGCTAGAATTCGTCAGCAGATTTCGACAACTCGTGCCACACCTCCAGGGAAAGTTTACTCTCGCATCACTTCTAGTCAAGAAGGAACCAATACAACTCATTACTCAGTTGTGGATCGTCATGGAAATGCCGTATCTGTGACATACACGATTAATTCTTACTTTGGTGCTGGAGTCATTGCCCCAAGAACGGGGTTTTTCCTCAACAACGAGATGGATGATTTTGCGGCAAAACCTGGTGTCCCAAATCAGTTTGGCTTGGTACAGGGAAAAGCCAATGCGATCGCACCTGGTAAGCGCCCACTCAGTTCCATGTCTCCCACGATTGTGACGCAGAACGATAAAGTTTTCATGGTGACAGGTAGTCCTGGTGGTTCTACCATTCCTACCACTGTTCTCCAAGTCCTCACCAATACGATCGACTATGGCATGAAGATCGATAAAGCTGTCAATACTCCTCGCGTTCACTATCAAGGACTGCCAAATTTTGTGATTACCGAACCCTATACTCTGAATTCCGATATCTTTGGGCAATTATGGGGAATGGGATACAGAGTGGTTCCTTTCGGTAGTTGGGGCGCTGCTGAATCGATTGCGATCGATCCTCAAACTGGGATGCTTTACGGCGCTAACGATCGTCGTAAGAGTGCGGGAGCAGCTGTAGCATACTAACTTGGTGTACTGTGGCGATCGCCCCGCTCAATTTTCTGCATTAAGACTTGGCGATTAGAAAATCTCGCTCAAGTCCATAACGAAACCAGGCAGTACATCTTCCCCTGATAAAGTCGTAGGCGATTGTATTACCTCTACATCTGTCCCAATGCGATAAATTTCCACGATTCGTCTTTGAGGATCGAGCAGCCAACCTAAACGAACTCCACGATCGCGGTACTCCTGCATTTTTGCCTGTAATGGCTTGAGTTCGTCAGTAGCAGAACGCAACTCGATAACGAAATCGGGTGCTAGAGGCGGGAATTTCTGGCGTTGTTCTGGCGTGAGAGCCTCCCATCGCTCTAATCTTACCCAAGCAGCATCGGGAGAGCGATCTGCGCCATTGGGCAGTTTGAATCCCGTAGAGGAATCGAATACTTTTCCTAAGCGAGATTGCTTGTTCCAAGCTCGCAGTTGAAAATTCATCTCCGAGTTACGATCGCCTGTTTCTCCCCCTGTTGGTGGCATAACAATCAATTCACCTTCTGCCGTGCGCTCAAATCTGACATCCCGATTTGCCTGACACAGTTGATAAAACTGCTCGTCAGTTAAATGGATTGCTGGTTCTAAGTTTAAAGTAATTGCTGTCATAAGCTATGGAGCGGTAAGTCTACCGATCGAGAACACAAAGGCGACTGGGAAACAAGAGCCAGGTTAGAGAGAGTATTAGCTATTACTCTTACTTTATCCTTAAGAGCCAACAATTGAGTACCTCATCCGCTAGCCTGCCCCTCTTCTTTTGTTTCAAGAAAAGAACATTCTGCACGCACAAGTTTTAACAATTACTCAAGAAATCTGACGCGCTTTACCTACTCGTTTAGGTTGGTTGCTGGGCAGGGAAGCAAGATATGTCTCAATAGCTCGCCTATGAGTTTTTGGATCGGAGCGTGTTGCGGCGTAGTCTCTCAATAGCTCGGCATTGTATCTGACACAGTATTTTCCGTAGCGTACAAAGTGAATGCCCTCAAGCAAGCGATCCTCTGGACGTGCTTTTTCACTGCGAAGTTTTTTTAAAGTATGGATTGATAAACCAAGAATCTTTGCTGCAATATGTTTGTTAATCCAAAATTCAGATATGGGAGAATGTTCAGCAGTCGAGTAGTTTATTATCATTTCTAGCCAACCTCTATGAAGCAAGGATTCTAAATTTCAAGTAGCGATGACTTTCTGTACGAATTTATGTATTTCACTCTCATGTATTTTTTTACCTTGTAGTTAATTTTCAGTGGAAAGACAGTACTGAAATTACCAAGTAATTTTGCAAACTACTGTTTAATTAACTAAAAGCAAGGTCGATCATTTATTTTGTTTCTTAGCTAATTATATCCACTAATATTTATTTTCCCTAGACCTATTTCATCCAAAACATAAATCTCTTTCTGAAGTTATATGTTATTTAACGAATGTAGATAAACAGCAAAAAATATAAAAACCTCAGTTAGATAGTAAAACTGAGGTCAGGATTAATTAATGAAATTTAGGTTAATTCACACAACTTTTGTGTCACTCAAAGTTCTGGCAGCTGTGGTCTAGAGTTGACGTTACCAGCGTAGTTCTTGAAAAGCACCTGCACGTCATGTCCTGTCAGTTGAGCAACCACAACTGGGTTCATTCCTAGATCCAGGGCATGACTAACAAGAGTATGACGAGTGGTATAGGGTTTGCGGTAATCAATCTCTAAACGAGTGAGTACTGTTTTCCACGCACGGTTTCTGAAATTGCCGTCGTCAATTGCTCCTACCCTGGGGGCAGTAAACACTAATTCCTCTCGGTCAAAATCAGCAGGTCGTTTGGCTAGTAACATTGCTTGTAACTTAGGTGTGAGAGCAATCGTGCGAGATCTATTGTTCTTCGTTGAGCGTCTCTCTCCCCTGCTCAAGCTTTCTCCGATCCATACGGTCGAGCAATCATCGCTTACATGCTTCCATTTCAAGCCAATTGCTTCACCCGTGCGGCAACCCGTACCAAACAAAAACTCTACGTAGTTAGCATAGTAATGATAGTAGCGATCGCTCCTGAATGCCTGAATAATTGCCCCCATCTCTTCTTTACTAAAAGGTTTAGAAGGTTGTTTGGGCGCAGGCTTTATCCGCTTGGTCATCTCTTTCCAAGGGTTGAGTTCAACCAGTTCTCGCTCGAGTGCCCACTTCCAACACGACTCAATTAGAAATAGTCTTTCTTTTGCTGTAATCGGTTTAACCTGTGTAATTAACCAGTCAGTGAAAGCCTCTGCTTCTTTCAAAGTAATTTCAGTCGCAGGCTTGTCCTGGAAAAATTCTTTGAAATACCTGCAAATCGCCGCATACTTGGCTAGCGTTCGGGCTACAACGTATTTTTGTTTGCTTTGGGTGAACTGTTCAAATAAAGCCACAGCTGAGACTAGACTCGGCTTTGGTACTGCACTTTTGTACTTCTTCAGTGTGGGGTCAAAATTTCCGGTGACGATATCCCCTTCAATCTGATGAGCCTTTTGCTCGGCTATCGTTCGATTTAGCTTGCTATCTGGCAACCCAATATATAAGTAGTAGCGTTTACCTAGGTAGCTCCAGCACAACCTCAAACGCTCTTTGAATACCTGGACGACTACAGTGCCTTTAGATGCTTTCTTTCTAATTTGGGATTGAGATACAGATTGAGATAAAGTCCCAGATGCCCGATTGAGATCGATTGATTTTTTTGCAGAGCCTACAACCCTTGCCATATCCTCATTACTCTGGAAATTCGTATCTCAAACTTATCTCAATTTTGGCTCCAGCCATACCTAAAAATAACCAATTTGGCGTTGCTTATTGAGAATGGGTTCGAGCCAACTGCCAAGGATAGAAACGACAAAACCCTCTTAGGAAGAGGGTTTCAGTGTATGGACGTAACTGGATTCGAACCAGTGACCTCTACGATGTCAACGTAGCGCTCTAACCAACTGAGCTATACGTCCGTGTGATTTTGACTTTTCTAAGGATAACATATGAGACACCTTTGGGACACATGAGAGAAATAAAACCTATTAACCATAACAGCTCGATACAGCTTAAGTTCAGCTTTGGAGGCAAGCGATACAGCTTTAGAGGCTATTCATAAAGTAAATCTTAAACGAGGCAAAAAGGAGAAAAATCAACTGTAGGATGCTCTATTAAGGATTCA
>NZ_RSCK01000196.1:0-4809 GCF_003991895.1 Chroococcidiopsis cubana SAG 39.79 | reverse complement strand
TCCCCAATCGATGGGGGTTAATGCTAGCACCTTAGTATTTTCCCATGCCTGCCCTTTTTTGACTTCGCCAACAGTATCAGCAATGGAACCAAAAACTGGGTTAAGGCAATAAAGTGGATAAAGTTACTCTTTATCATGTATATACATAGTAAGGAGCAATCTCATTTGCCATGTATATACATAGTAGAAGAGGAATATGAAATGGATTGATATTCAGGTACAAGGCAGAAATCGTCTAGGCGTCCTCGCACACAGTCGGGCAAGTTTGAGCCAGATTATCGAGAAGAGCCTAAACGATTAAGGTCAATCCGGCTTACGGATACAGCCTGGGAGAAACTAGCCGAAATAGCAGTGAAACATCAACTGACGCGAAGTGAGGTGATTGAAATATTTGCCCGCAATGGCGAACTTTATTGAAGAGTGATTTGGTTGATGCGCCAAAAGAACAACTCTTCCATCGCAAGAGTTTACGAATGCTGATGACGCTGCCGCCGCCATGTCCGGATTTCCGCATCAGCAGTAGCATCAGACTCTTCGGCATAGCGTAGGGTTGTTTGCAAGTTTTTATGACCAAGCCGCTTGCGAATTGTAGCCAAACTTACCCCACCGTTTACCAATTCCGTCGCATGTGCGTGACGTAGTTGGTGAATCGTACAATCTATACCAGCTTTTTGGCAACAAAGCGCCCACTTTTGCTGGACAGATTGGTAACGTAATGGACCGCCGCGCCCATTCTTCTGAGCACGAAACAGTGGTCCATATTTATATCCTGTCTGCTTTAGATAAGTGCGTAGCATTGCCACCAATCGCTTATCGTCTAGCAGAACTGTGCGTCGAAATCCACCCTTACCTACCACGTTGACGTGTTCATCATCAGTAGTCAGGTTCAAATCTTCGATATATACAGCTAGTGCTTCTCCTATCCTCAGTCCTGTTTCAAAAATTAGCCGATAGAGCAATCGGTCACGAGCTTCAGATTTGGGAATAGCAGCCAAAATTTTCTCAATTTGCTGCCGCCCCATGCTATTTAGCTTTGGCGCTGACAGCTTGACGCGCTCAATTCTTGTCATGGGATTTGTCTCGATTAATTCCTGGCAGTAAGCCCAGTTGAAGAAACTGGCTAGGGTGGCTTGCTGACGAGCAACTGTTGCCGGACTCAGGTGAGTGCAAGTATCTAGGAACTTGCGGATGTGGTCTGTAGTGATAGCAGTAAGTCGCCCCGAGTAAAAATTTAAAAGTCTTCGCAAATCTGTTGTATAGCCTCGGCGAGTGTGAGCCGAGCGATTGGCATGGGCTAAATCAGCCAGAAAACTTGCTACCGCTACCTCTAAAGTCAGCTCATTCGTGTTGGGGGATTTCATCTCCCGTGACCTAATTATTCCTGTGATAACAATAAAATAACCAAAACGGGTAATGGTCGTCTATTCGTTGTATAGTCAAAAAACCCCAGAAAAATTCCTGTAGTAAAAATCATTATCACAGGAATAGTTGTGGTTGTAATTCAAGGTGACAGTATAGGTAAATGCCAGTTGAATTCTTGAGTGCCGAGCAGGAACGGCGGTACGGGTGCTATGTAGGAGAACCATCACCAGAACAACTGGCAAAGTATTTTTACTTAGACGATCTAGACCGAGAACTCATAAAAGGACGGCGTGGCAACCATAACCGACTGGGCTTGGCTTTACAGTTATGCACAGTTCGTTTTTTAGGAACTTTCTTGAGCGACCCAACGGATGTACCAATTGTCACAGTAGATTACTTGGTGGCACAGTTGGGAATCAGTGATACTACAAGTCTGGAACGCTATCGTAGCTCCGGCGCAAGATGGGAACATACTGCCCTGATTCGGCAATGCTATGGTTACAAAGATTTTAGCGAACAACCAGAACACTGGCGGTTGGTACGGTGGTTGTACCAACGCGCAACATTGAGTGCAGAATCTGCAAGTCTTTTATTTGACCTTGCTACTGCCCGCTTAGTTGAACGGAAAATTTTGTTACCTGGTGTTAGCGTTCTAGCCCGTCTGATTGCCAGTGCCCGTGACCGAGCTGCCAACCGTTTATGGAAGGTTTTATCCCAAAAACCCAATTCGCAACAAAGGTTACAACTAGAAAAATTGCTTTTAATTGCCAATGGTGAGCGTTATTCAACTTTAGACCGCTTGCGTCATTCCCCAAGCCGTGTTAGTGCCAAATCACTCTTTAATGCTCTAAATCGCTTAGTTGAGGTACGTTCTTTAGGTATTAGCAACATAGATTTATCAAAAATACCTCCGGCTCGCATCAAAATCTTGGCACGTCATGCCAATGCAGCACGGTCGCAAGCTATTGCTCGAATGCCAGACACTAGACGAATTGCGACTTTACTTGCCTTCGCTTATGTTTTAGAATTTACCGCCACAGATGATGTAATTGACTTGCTTGATTTACTGATTCAAAGTTTGTTAGCTAAATCCCAGCGCGAGGGAGAGAAAGAACGTTTGCGAACAATCAAGGATTTGGATGCGGCGGCACTACGGCTAAGTGAAGTTGCCGAGGTGATTCTTGACCCTAAGTGTGATGATATTGAACTTAGAAAAGAAGTGTTTGCTCGTGTTAATCAGGTGCAATTAGCACAAGCAGTAGCCAAAGTTAAAGCATTAGCTCGTCCCCCTGAGGACGAGTATTACGATCTGATGTTATCCTGTTGGCGCTTCTGTGCGGATTTTTTTACCTAAACTATTAGAAACTATTGAGTTCTCTGGCACTGAAACATCTGTACCAATTTTGTCGGCTTGGGAATTTCTGCGCTCTATTGAAGGGAAAGTTAGACCAGAGCTGAGCGTTGCGCCACTTGCACTCGTCAACAAGGGTTGGGCACGGTTGGTAATAGAAGCGAATGGAGAAATCAATCGTAAGGCTTACAGTTTCTGCGTTCTACAATGCCTGCGTGCCGCGTTGCGTCGCCGCGACGTGTTTGCAGCTAAAAGTTCCCGTTATTGCGACCCCCGTGCCAAACTTTTACAAGGTGCAGCGTGGGAATCGGCGCGTGCAGGGGTATGCCGAACTTTGAATTTGCCACCTACTTTTGAGGTGGAACTAAAGTTGTTAACGTCGCAACTCGATGAAGTCTACCGTCGCACATCTGCAAATTTCCCCACTAATGCAGCAGTACGTATCGAGCAGGAACAAGGGCGCGATACTTTGGTTCTTACAGGTTTGGATAAATTAGATGAACCATCCAGTCTGGTCGCACTCAAACAGCAAGTCGCTGCCATGCTACCAAAAGTCGATTTGCCAGAAGTTTTATTGGAAGTTCATGCACGAACAGGTTTCGCCAACGAGTTTACGCATTTGAGCCAAACGAATGCTCGTGTCGAAGATTTACACATCAGCGTTTGCGCCGTGCTACTGGCAGAAGCCTGCAACATAGGGCTAGAACCACTTGTACGCTCAGATATTCCCGCATTAACCAGAGGAAGGCTTTCTTGGGTACAGCAAAACTATATCCGGCAAGAGACTCTTATCCGTGCTAATGCCAGATTAGTTGATGCTCAAACCCAATTTAGGCTGGCAAAAATTTGGGGTGGAGGTGAGGTGGCATCTGCTGATGGGCTACGTTTTACAGTTCCTGTGCGGACTATCAACGCTGGCTCAAACGGCAAGTATTTTGGGGTGGGACGTGGTATTACTTACTACAACTTTACTTCCGACCAGTTTACTGGATTCCACGGCATTATTATTCCTGGTACTTTGCGTGACTCTATTTTCTTACTAGAAGGCTTGCTAGAACAACAAACCAGTCTTAGTCCTGTGGAAGTGATGACTGATACCGCCGGCTATAGTGACGTAGTGTTTGGTTTATTTTGGTTGTTAGGTTATCAATTCAGCCCACGCCTTGCAGACATTGGCGAAGCACGCTTTTGGCGGATTGATGGGAAAGCGGACTATGGAGTGCTCAATGGACTGGCGAGGAATCAACTCAATACTGAATTAATTGCCTGTAACTGGGACGATATGTTGCGAGTAGCAGGTTCTCTGAAGTTGGGAACTGTAAACGCCTCTGAGTTAATGCGTTCTTTGCAGCGGGGTCAGAATCCATCTACTTTAGCTAAAGCTATCGGTGAGCTGGGACGAATTGTCAAGACATTATATTTGTTAGCTTACATCGACGATGAGGCTTATCGCCGTCGCATCCTCACTCAAATCAATCGTGGTGAAGGACGCCATAGTTTATCTAGAGTTGTGTTCCACGGACAACGTGGGGAAGTGCGCCAAAGATATCGAGAGGGACAGGAAGACCAGCTTGGGGCACTTGGTCTAGTGGTAAACGTGATAGTATTATGGAACACCTGTTACATGGATGCAGCTAGCTCAAAGCTGCGTGAGCTTGGACAAGACCTAAAGCTAGAAGATCTCGCCCGACTATCGCCTTTAGGGTATAAACACATTAATCTGTTGGGGCGTTACTACTTTTCATTGGCAGAACCACTAAAACACGGGGAACTTCGTCCCTTACGTGACCCCAACACACCTGACGACTACGAAGTGATTTAGTAGTGCTTAACCCAGTTTTCTGTTCTTAAGTTTTATGACTTCTATTCATGTATATACATGGAACGTCAGGACGAGCTACCCCAAAATCAGCTTTTTTCTATGTATATACATGGCTAAACTTGCTGGAAGATTTGGTTCCATTGCTACTCGCACCCGGATTTCTACTTTTCTTCTGCCTAGAGTGATAAAACAGGGTTATGAAGACCATACCCGCGTCAACGACTTCCTACAACAAGTAAATCCCCTCAAGGAGTTAACAGGAAAATTCGATCCG
>NZ_RSCK01000195.1:0-4822 GCF_003991895.1 Chroococcidiopsis cubana SAG 39.79 | reverse complement strand
GGTTTTAGAATTCATCAGGTGCCGCAGATAAATTTTCTCTAGTAGAATTATTTTAGCCTACCACTTTTTGCAACACTACCCTGCGTTTTGCCACGCTCTTGTCACTCAGTAGCATTGTAGTAACAGCAGGACTAACATCTTTCTCGGTTATCGGGCGATCGCCTGCTATCTCTTGTGCTTGGGATAATGCCACTGAATAATATTCCGGCTTCAGTTTGGCGTTTTTTTAGCAATTGGACAAAAACCAACGCTAAGCTTGTAATTCTTATTTACCAATCATTTGATTGCTACGTATAAAAGGCAAGAACTACCGAGGGGGTGCATAAGCGCGGTTGGAGAGTACAGCCTTAGTGTTTCAACAAACATCTGCCCTTGTCTAGATGGCAATCCTGTTGCACGCATTCAATCTTATTCTAGAAACGATCCTTCAGACTGAGAAATAAATCGAAATAAATCGAGGCAAGTGCTGTGACCGAAGCGAAATCTACAATCCCAGAACTTACTAGTGCCGTTGAGCTTTTCGAGGTTCTGCCTGAGCAACCAACCGTTTCGAGCCAGCCATATAACTGGATGGGCATTGTTGCCCAACAGTACCATCATCGCCCAAACAGTTTAATTTCACCCCAACTTCAGCAGCACTTAGTAACCTTAAACTTTGGTAGTCCTTACACGCTAACTCAACAGTTCAATGGGCGAACGCAGCAGGCACGAGTGGTTAAAGGCAACACGATCATCACGCCAGCAGGTCAGGCAACAGAATGGCATTGGCAAAACAACGTGAATGTTCTACACTTGCGACTGGAGCCGACCTTTGTAAATACCGTTGCCGAGCGAGTGCTGGGAATCGACCCGAATCACGTCGAACTCGTCCATCGCTTTAACGTGCCAGACCCGATGATCGAGCAGCTAGGGCGAGCGTTATTAATGGAACTATTATCCGAGCATCCGAGCGGACGGCTTTATGTTGACTCGCTCACCAACGTCTTGGTGGCGCATCTGCTCAAACATCATTCTGCCGCTCCACCTGTACAAGAACAGCCCACATTGGGATTACCTCCGTATAAACTGCAACAGGCAATTGATTACATTCAGAATCACCTAGAAACCGACATTACCCTAGCAGACATCGCAGTGCAAGTCGGCATGAGTCCCTATTATTTCGCACGCCAATTCAAGCAATCAACCGGAATCGCACCGCATCAATATCACACTCAGCAGCGCATCGAGCGTGCCAAGGCGTTGCTGAGTCAGGGTGATGAATCCATTGCAGACATTAGCTTCCGGTTAGGTTTTACGCATCAAAGCCACTTTACTACTCAGTTCCGTAAGCTGACGGGGACAACGCCAAGCGCTTTTCGTCGGTCGCTTTGAGCATCAAATCCAAACCATCAACGGTTGACGCTGATGAGTTTGGATTTGATGAGTAGCCGCCAAAGTTTTCGCAAGATTACAACAATTTTCGCAAATCGATGATAGAAGCTCGTGAACTCCTGGCATAGGCTTAGGAGTATGAGCAACGAAGAGACTTCTAGGCATTTAGGCAACCAGCGAGGTTAGTCAGTGTGTTATTGCTTCCCGTGCATCAGAACGATTACCAGCTTGGACCGATTGATGCACCTGTGCAGTTGGTTGAATATGGTGATTTCGCTTGTCGGCACTGTCGAGCCGTTTATCCGGTCATCAACCAAATTAAACACTGGCTGAGTATTCATCTCTGCTTTGTCTTTCGCCACTTTCCGATTTCGGACAATCATTTATGGGCATGGCAAGCGGCAGAACTCGCAGAAGCAGCCGGAGCGCAAGGGCAGTTTTGGCAGATGCATCGCTATCTGTTCGAGCACCCGTCAGAGTTATGTCTTGATACTTTGACAGTTACAAATCTAACTTCTTTAGGGCTTGACCCGCAGCAGTTAATACAGGACATCGGACAACACCGCTATCAACAGCAGGTGCAGGAAGACATCCTAAGTGGACTATGCAGCAACGTGCGTCAGACCCCAACGTTCTTTATTAACGGAGTGCAATACCAGGGAGTGTGTCGATTTGACGAATTGATGGAGACTATTGAGACAGCAGGCTTCGAGCAGGAACAACATTGATGACAGCGTTACGCCCGCAGCAGGAAAGGGTCGGTTATTTCGAATAGGAGGGTAGGGATGGATCTACAACTTGAAGGCAAGCGTGTTCTCGTGACTGGCAGCAGTACAGGAATCGGTGAGTGTATTGCTCAAGTACTGGCACGAGAGGGTGCGCTTGTTGCTGTACACGGTCGAGAGCAAGCGCGAACGAATAAAGTTGCTGAGGGAATCGTTGCCAAAGGTGGTAAAGCTTTTGCCGTCACTGGAGACTTGGCTACCGATGAAGGCGCACAACAAGTTGCTGACCTAGCAGTGACTGCGCTGAATGACGTGGATATTCTTATCAACAACGCGGGGATTTACAGCAATAGCGGGTGGATGGATACTACAGCAAAGGATTGGGCGCACATTTACAACGTCAATGTGGTTTCAATGGTGCGCTTAATTCGTCATCTCGTGCCGAGGATGAAAAAACTAGGCTGGGGGCGCATTATTCAGATTGCTAGTGGCGAGGCGATGCAGCCTTTTCCACAAATGCCTGATTATGCAGCGACGAAAGCGGTGAACGTCAATATGACGGTGAGCCTTGCTAAAGAGCTTGCTGGGACAGGGATCACAGTCAATACCATATCACCAGGAGTCATCGTTAATGACAACATCAAGAAATTTTTCTTGGATGCTGCCAAGCAGAGAGGATGGGGGACAGATTGGGTAGATATTGAAAAACATATGCTGTCAGAGTGGGTGGGCACTCTAGCAGGTCATTTAGGAAAGGTGGAGGATGTCGCTAACTTAGTGGCATTTGTGGTAAGTCCTCTTGCCGATTATATTAATGCAGCCAACTTTCGCGTGGACGGCGGAAGCTTTCTGTAGCCAAAACCTTGAATTTATAGAGTTTGTGAGCAACTTCTGCCAATAAGCAACCAGTAATCTTTGACACTGGCTGATTCACAAAGGAGAAACAATCGATGGCTGAAGGCAAATTGGCACAAAAGGTGGCGCTAGTAACTGGAGCCTCCTCTGGTATTGGTGAGGCAACAGCCATAGCTCTAGCTTCCACTGGAGCAAAGGTGGCGCTCGCAGCACGACGCACCCAGCGATTGAAGAAACTGGTAAAGCGCATTTCCGAGTCCGGTGGACAAGCAATGCCGATTGTTACTGACGTAGCTGATGAAACGCAAGTACGAGAAATGGTAAACAAGGCTGCTGGGTTGGGTAACATAGACATTTTGGTCAACAATGCGGGTGTTATGCTGCCCGCGCCTATCGAGCAAGCAAATACTGAAGATTGGCGGCGGATGATCGACATTAATGTGTTGGGCTTGATGTATGTTACTCAAGCTGTGCTGCCATTAATGAAGAAGCAGGGCGGCGGTCACATTGTTAACATATCTTCAACAGCCGGACGCGAGACACGATCGGGCTTTGCAGCTTACGATGTGACAAAATACGGCGTTGTAGCATTTTCTGATGCACTGCGAAAAGAGGTTCATAAGGACAACATCCGTGTAACGTGCATTGAACCAGGCGCAGTCTCAACTCAGTTAGTCGATCGCATTACCAACGTCGAAGCTAAGGCAGCCGCCGAGCAATACTTAGACATAATTACAATGCTCGAAGGCGAAGACATTGCTGCTGCTGTATTGTATGCAGTTACGCAACATCCGCGCGTTCAGGTCAACGAAATCTTGATTCGTCCTACTATGGAGGTTTAAAGAATATGACGAGTTTTCACGAATACAAGAATAAATATGAAAACTTGATGATGGAGCGCACCGACTCTGGCATTCTTACGGTCACAATGCATACGAATGGTGGTTCTCATATCCATACGGGCAAAGCTCATCGAGAATTTGCGGAAGCATTTGGTGAGATTGCCCGCGATCGCCAGAATGAGGTTGTTATCTTCACAGGTGCTGGCGATAGCTGGATCACCCACATTGACTTTTCTACTGTGGACGACATTACTAAACCTATTGGCTGGTATGCGATACTAACAGAAGCTCGCCAGTTACTCTACAATTTTCTTGACATCAGCGTTCCTGTAATCTCAGCCGTCAACGGTCCGGCTCCGATTCATGGTGAGTATGCTTTGATGGCGGATATTATCTTGGCTGCTGAGGATGCATATTTTCAAGACAACCAGCATCTATCAGTAGGTGGTGGAGTTGTGCCAGCAGACGGAGTGCAGATTCTTTATCCAGCTGCAATGGGTGACGTTCGGGGACATTACTTTCTCTTGACAATGCAAAAGCTTACAGCTCAAGAAGCGTTACAAATTGGTATGGTCAATGAGGTTCATCCACGCGAAAAACTGATTGCTAGAGCGGCGGAGTTAGCGGAGCAACTTCTTCGCCTTGACCCGTTTACCCGCCGCTACACCCGTCTAATGTTCACTAGAAAACTCAAGAGGAAAGTCATTGATGAGCTTCCTTTTGACATGGGTTTAGAGGGACTTTCTATAGTTTCATCAGTTCAATCCCAAAATATATAAGGAACGAGAGAGTGATAATTGAGCTGTAATTCGTAGATGAATACGCTTTAATATGCCGATCTGCTGAAGGCGAAAAGACACGCAAGCATTGTTAGGGTGACAGCGAAAGCGAGTGAATATTTAGTGCAATCGGTTGGAAGTAATTAAAGGAGAAGATCGTGAAGACTATCAGCCTAGTACTACAGTTGTAGATAGCTGAGCGATTGGGAAAGGCGACGTTTGTAATGATAAAACTTAGCAATCGCTTGAT
>NZ_RSCK01000194.1:0-5041 GCF_003991895.1 Chroococcidiopsis cubana SAG 39.79 | reverse complement strand
TAGGGGGCTGCCATACTAATTCCCAATTGCTCTGCTATCCCTACTATAACGTCCTAATTTAACTTCGTAGTGCTATACTATTTGGCGAATCGAGGTACCGATACTCGCACAATTCAGAGCTACCTAGGTCATAACAATATCCAACACACAGTCCGTTACACCGAACTTGCATCTGCCAGGTTTCAAGGTCTTTGGAATGATTAGTGTTTAAAACCACTGATTGCCGCCGATCTCCCCCGAAAAAAATCGCTCTCCTAGATCGGTTGTTTTGCTGTTAAACTGACAAACTAAACTCGTAACGGTTGATGAATAACCCAATGACCCCTTCGTGCATTTCCTCCGTCTTAGAAAAGCAAATAGTCTTGCGAGCTAATCGCTTAATTCTTGTTCTTAATCTTAGATGCTTTCGTTCAATTCTTTGAGTTTTGCGCTTACCTATTTCGTGGCACTCTGCTGATAAATGTTGTTCGTATGCCCCCCAACCATCTGTACAGTATCTCTTGATGCCAAATGGCTCTAGTAGCTTTTTAAGTTGGAGAAAGACTCGATCTTTTCGACGACCAAATACATAAGCTAATACTTGCCCGGTACTTCGGTCAATTGCATGCCACAGCCATCTAGGGTTGCTCTTTTTACCCACATAGCTCCACATCTCCAAAACGCTCTGACTCTTCGACTTCAGCTTCTTCAGGCTCTTCAACTCGGATAATTTCTACCTCCACACTCTCAGGTTTTAGCCTCTGGAGCAGTTTCTGATTCACTTGTTTGAGGAGAGCGAGTTTTTTTTAATTCTTGAATCACGGTTGTAGGACTGATATGCAACACGCGGGCAATATCTCGCACTCCACTCCCATTGAGCGTCATCTCCACGATCTGCTGCTTGACTTCTCGTGTCCTTCCTGGATAAGTCTGAGTTAAGACGAAAGTGCGGTAGGGACAATCAGTGTTTTGGTAGTAATAACGTTGTTTGCCTACTGGCAACTTTCCGTATTTAGTCACCTCTGTGCTGTGACAATGAGGGCATTCAATTGCTACCAAAATAGTCATAAGACTTAACCAAGTTTTTTATTCATTATACTCGATCAACCGATCTACAACATTACCAACCAGGGATAACGCCTAGTACCACTTTTAGTTGGTAAATAGCTGGTTTGGAAGAATCAAACATTAAGCCGTCTTCACCCCAGCGTCTGTTCCTATCTCCTCCAAAAAAATCGCTCTTCGATAGAAACAAGCAAGTCAGCTCGCTAAAATCAATCGAGACAATCGCCTTAAGTACAGTGTTAAAAGTGTCCTATTGTGGGAATATGCTTCATACAGTTTTAGCTATTTATTAGATGAGTGAGTCAAAGATTTATTGGTTCAGCCAAACGTGAAATATCCGCAAACTTTGACTCGAAAAAACTGCGAATTGTTGAATAGGCAAAATTACTAGTAGTGAGGAGTGGCAATGAATACAACTTTTTCCCAGCGGCTTTTTGTCTTGTTGGGTTTTAGCATACTTGCAGTAATGGGAGGTGGGTTTTCGGCTCAAGCACAAACTGTCAAAACAAGTTCTTCCCAAACGTTAGCTAAACCTACTCTCGATCGTACCCAATCGGTACCACAGCCTGGAACAGCCTCAACTTCATCTGCGACTTTGACACAGGAGGAGCCTTCCCAGCAAGGCTTAGTTATGCCAAATGCACAATCAGATGCTTTGGTAGCTCAATCGAGTGTTGAAGATGTGGCACCAGGTCGAGCTACGATTGGCGGTCTGAGCTATATCGGTGCTGGTGGTAGCTTCGGTACGAATAATGCCTTTGCTATTGTCAGTAAAATTGGGTTGACAAATGACTTATCTGCACGTCCGGCAGCAACAATTGAAGACGATGAAGTTTACTTTAGAATTCCTCTGACTTACGAATTCTTGCCCATTCCATCAGGAGCGAATTTTACAGGATTTACTTCTCTTTCGCCATATATAGGTGGGGGTGTCACGCTCAACACTGACGCTGAAGTTAGCGCTCTAGCAACTGCTGGGGTTGATTTTCCTTTAGGTCGGCGATTCACCGGAACAGTTAATGTCAATGTTGATTTCCTTGAAGATACTCAGGTAGCTGCTGTAGTTGGCTTTGGTTACAACTTCGCCGGCTTCTAAGTCTATTTGTCGAACAAGTCGCTCTCGCCAAGGCTGTTATTTATCTCGGCAATCCTAGCATTGTGCTTTGTAGAGCTTTTTACGTGACTACTCACTATCCTCGATGGGAAAGTGAGTAGTCAGCGATGATGAGAAACTGTTAAGTAGATACAGGTAAGGATATCCTTTACGTTGAAGACCTGTATTGCGCCGAATTCAGGCTTTGTGATTCTCATTTACAAATACTTTCTGAAAGTTGAAGATTTCTATTAACTGCCAAAAACCTGCTAACTTTCGAGCTGGCTGTTGTCTTGGCAATTTTGCACAAACTTCTTGTGGTGACCAGAAGTGGTCGTTAAAGTCGTAGTACCCCATAATACTTCTTTCCTAACTTAATTGACTTTTTTACTTGAAAAGAACCAGAAGCTAGTGAATAGCCTTTCCAACAGAATGCCTCAATTCATAGGAGCTTGTCTTCTCACAATTGGAGTAGCTACAGGGATAGAATCATCCGGCATAGTGCTTAAGTCGTATTAATTTCCTACCGTCAATAGGAAGAATTTTAGGGGTTCTGTTATTAGAAGAGCTGGGAATAAAAGGCGTAGCCATTAATATTCACAACTACGCCAAGATTCTCTATCTCCATTTAATCAAATAGAGATAGAGTAGCGCACTGTAAAGTCTTGGGATGCACCCATTCGGATTGCCGTCAGGGCAATTAAGTATTTGAACCAGCGTTCCGAGGGAAAGGGCAATTATTTGAATCTTCAGAAGCTAGAAAGCGAGATCGTTTATTCGGGCGTTCGAGCAAAACTGGCAACCCCAGCAAAAATCTGCATCTGCTCAAATCAATCTGCCTTAGCTACAACAGAAGGCAGATCTAAAGCAACTGAAGCGCGCTACGCCTATGATTGGCACGAGTCTAGTCATACACTTCGGATGCCAGGGAGAGTTAGTCGTAGTGCCATCAACAGGTGGAACACCAGGGCGAAAGAATAGTAAGCTGACAGCCCAATTAAAAAATTGAAGCAGTTCAAATAGTCTTGGGTAGAGCTGGCTCTCCACTCATTGTTGGGAGGATTTGTTTAATTCAGAGTAGCGATGGCGGTACTCGGGGGTAAATGAGCAATCGTACAGATAGTTACGCTAAGGCTGAAACCTCTACCAAGCAAGCATTCTATCCAACAATATTTTTTGTAATTCTCTTTGTACCAATTAACCTATAGATTATTTGGTGCAACAATTTAATACGGCACAGCAAGGGTTTGAAGCTCCTAAATTTCCGAAACTTGGCGTTGTCGTAGCAATCGTACAAAAACTGACGCGCTTGAGAAACTTTGCCTAAAAGAGAACCTGGCTAGCAGCTTTTGAGTAAGCTAAAACCCTGACTCTTTCGTTAAAAGATTATTGGGCTTTACCTAAATGGTTACAAACTAGGCAAAGTTGTCATTTGTATTTCTTATCAATTGACCCTGAAAAATCGGTCGCTTTTACAAAACTTTACAAGGCTGCACCTTGTGACACGAACCTTCTATTTTCGCCGTCATAGTTAAATAATGTCACCATTTAGGATGACGGGTAGTTTTAGAATTCTCCAATCCGTCCAGCCAGAAGTGCAACAGCCAGCCCCAGAACAAGCAGTTCGATGGGTTTAGCTAATTGCAAATCAAACCCTGCTTGCAGAGCTGTGGTGCGTTCCTCCTCATCAGCATAAGCAGTCAGAGCGAGCGCCGGAATCTCGCCGCCCGATAAAGCGGAACGTCGTCTGAGCTGGCGGATTAAACTGTAACCATCTTGCAGTGGCATTCTAATATCGCTGACTAAGATATCCGGTTGAAACTGTTCGAGTTGTACTAAAGCTGCTTGTACCGAGCAGAGCGCAAGAACCTCTGCACCAAAAGAAAGCAGCATTATTTCCTCTGTGTATCTGCTATCAGCATCGTCATCAACCAACAATACCTTTAAACCTTGGAGCATCTGTTGGTTGGTTAACCAGGATTGTTCTTCGTTGTAGGTTTTTGCTTTGAAGCGATTGATTTGACGACTGTAAAGAGCGCTCCTCAAGCTTTTGGCAAAATATTCCCAACTAATTGGTTTTGGAATGATGTCATAAGCTTCTTGTCCTAATACAGCAATAGCTCGCCGATACTCTTCAATTTTACAAACGACAACAAGTGGAATCGGCGGCTGTGTAGCTCTTAGCGTTGCCAGCAATTGTTCCCCGTCGGTTGTCAGTAGTCTAAACTCAACGACGATCGCATCATACTCGGTAGCACTAATTTGACCAATAGCAGCCCCAGATGAGATGTAGCTAGTAATGCCTAGTGTTGGAAGCCGGATGTGGAGCGTTTGGGACAGTGAATCTAAAAACGTCACATCATCACTGACAATTAGAACATTGATTTCAGCACTTAGGTGAGGGCTAGAATTTGCATCCCAAGGAGGCGGTGAGTTTGTCACTGATCTTGACCTGTTTCAGGCTCTAAAGAAACTGCTGCCAGAGAGAAGCAGGAATTGCTTTAGAGGCTTCCACTTTTAGTTAAAACCTAAAGAAGGGAGCAATACATCCTCTGCTAGAATGTTGACGAGTTTTTGGATTTGTGAGCGAGCAGAAGTTCTATACAATGCCCTAACGATTCATCGCCTATCTAACCATCCCAGAAGTCTTGACAAAGATTCGTGCTTCACAATATATACTCCTTCAATCGAGTTATCTACAGTCCCAATATCAAGCTCCCAGGGCTATTTCATTCTCTAAGTTTAGAATAGCCTTGCACTTAGTCGATGAAAACTTACCAAGTGCTTTGCTCTTGAAATTGAAAGTGTCTTTGGCATCAGCATTTGGGTAGTGATATGGAAGTAGTGATGAGGTATAATCCTTGCCCTACAACGATTTCAGGCAATATTTGTAACATATAAAAA
>NZ_RSCK01000193.1:288-5115 GCF_003991895.1 Chroococcidiopsis cubana SAG 39.79 | reverse complement strand
GGAATGAATTTGATAGTTTTCGTGATTGTGTCGATGCTGCTTTCAAACAGTGTCCTAATGTATATGCGTAGTGCTATAACACTACGCTGTCCCGTCTTTAAATCGACCCGCGAGAGAGAGTTGCTCGAAAACTCTGTCACTAAAACGGTAGAATTATTCACTAGAGCTAAGCCTGTGGGACAAGCTAAACCTTTTGCTACCGTGCGTCTGTTAGTATCTGCTGGATCTACAATCTGAGTCAACTGACCCAAAGCACAATCAGCGACTACGATACTGCCATTCTTTAGCTCAATTGCATCATACGGTACGCCAAAGCCCGTATAGGTATTAAGTACTGCTCCCGTTGCTCGATTCAATCGCTGCACAGCGCCAGCAAACCAACTACTAACAATTGCATTTGAGTCATTCACCGAGACAGTTAGAGGATTTTGCACGGGTGTAACAATACTGCGAATCGTTTGTTGTATGCGTCCGGTTTTTCGATCCAAAATTCGATAGGAATTCGTATCGGCGATGTAAAGCGAATTGTCATAAACGGCGAGTCCGCCTGGTGCTGTCAGTCCTCCACTATTTACAACTTTTCGGACGCGACCGGTTTGCGTATTAACTTCGTTAATATCGCTATCCACAAAGTTACTGGCATATAACAGATCGGTAGGACTAAAGGCGAGGTTATCTAATCCTGGTTGCAACTGAGCGATCGCTTTTGTTTGACCTGTTGCAACATCGACTTTCACAACTTCACCAGTTGCCGCATCTAGGGCAAATAATTCACCTTTAGAATTAAACTTAACAGCAGTTGGACTCTTCAATCCCGATGCCACTGGTGCGATCGCACCTGTATCGACATTAATTTTGATAATTTCTCCCGTAAACTGCAGCGGACTGTACAAGAGTCCATCACTACCAAAATCAAAAGCATTTAATCCTGGTTGGTTGAGAATCAAACGTGGGGAATTTTGCCCTGTGGGGTCAAGCTCATAGAGTCCGGTATTCTTTAAACTAAGACTTTGACCGATGAAGATGCGATCGCTTTTATCTTGAGCGATCGGATCGACAGCTGGTATGCCAGTGGCAATGGTAGCTACCTTGTTGGTTTGGAGGTCAAAAGTTCTTACCTCACTGCTGAGTAAAGCGGTGTACAAAATTTGACCATTTGGTGTAAAAATAAAATCGTCAGCTTGACCATCAGGGGACTTGAGAAAAACCTCATACTTACCTGTTGCTACATCAACCTTATATAGAGTTTGCTCGGCTACGCTGCCTACGTATAGCTGTCCTGTAGAATCAAACCTCAAACCATTCAAACCCTTGAAGGGTGATGGCGGTACTAAAACTTCTGGAATTGCTTGTACCGAACCTGCGTGGAGTAGAAAAAAATTGCTAATTAACAGCAGTCCCCACCGCCAATATTTGCGATCGAACCATTTCGTCATGAGTGACACGATTGATGATTAAGTGTTGCTTGTAGAATACTCTTTAGCGACCCAATATTCAAGCAGATTCGTTAAGGTGAATTATTTTTCATCTGATTCATTTTGAGAATTAATCGTTCTCATTTCTTGCAACTTTTCTACGACTGCCCCTATACAGATGCTTTACGTGCGATTAAGTATTTACTCAAAAAATGCACTTGCGTTGAAATATTTTGGAAACCAGCTTTTTCCAAACGTTCTACTAAATCATCAGTAATGTAATGTTTGTAGTAGGGTTCGTGGAATGTGTCATGGAAATATTCCATCGCGGGTATCATCTCAGGAGAATCTTTAACCTGAATTGAGTCACAGATAATAAATGTTCCGCCTGGCTGAATGACTCGGAAACATTGCTCAATTACTCTTTGACGTGCCATTACTGGTAGCTCATGCAAGAGAAAAACACAAGTTATAGCATGAAAATAGTTATCTTGGTATGGTAATTCTTCAGCATTAGCTTGTAGAAGTTGCGGTAGTTCTCCAGAATTTTGAGACAGCAATTGCTCTGCTTTACGCAAGTATGCAGGTGATAAATCTGTGCCATACAGGGATGCTTGAGGCAAAGCAGCGCGAGTTAATTTGATTGTTCTACCAGTACCACAAGCCACATCTAAAACTCGAATTTGCTGTGGTGAAACTGAATTAAAAGCTTTTAATCCTTGTTTCAACGGTGATAAAATTCGTCGCCGCATTGCATCGGTTGTACCACTAAAGAGAAGTTCAACTTGCAAGTCATAAAGATTGGCTGAGCGATCGCTTAAGTAGCCATCAGTCTGATGATGGAAGGTTTGTCTGTAATAATCGGGATAGCCAGTAGTGTCTATTTCTGGTGAAAAATCCTCATATTGCTTCCGTTCGGCTCGGTTCCAGGTTGATGGCATATCTAACCAGATCATGGGATAGTAGCGTAAAAAGTCTTTCCAAGGATTATCAAAGAGCAAGCTTGCGGGATATATACTGCGTTCGGCATCCTGCCAATCTGTTTCTAGCAGTTGATTTCGTCTTGTTTGAATTTTTCCTATCACTTCTAAAGGTAGTCGTTTGCTTTTCAATTCAAACGGAGAAGTAGTTAGGCGGAGCAACAGCGCACTTAAATTGTGAGCTAAGCTGAAGTAATTTTTGCCTTGTTGAAAAGCCTGATAAGTCAGGTTAGTACCGATTTTTGCAACAGAACCTAGTTTGCTGGTTTTGGTGTTATGTAACATAAAAGTGTTTGCTGAACTCGATGAATTCATCAAACACTCATGAGATATGAGATAGTCTCTGCAATCTTTGAGTAATATTTTTTTTAGATTTTTTTTGCCTTATTGGAGTTTCGAGTTACGAGGTGAGGTGTAGTTGTCATCTGTACCATCCTGGCTGTCATGCGAGATTTTATAGCTTCTATTATGTTTCTTGAAAGTTCGATGTTCATCATTTCGCATCCAAAAAACCACTATGAATAAAGTAGTCAAAATAGGTATTCAGCAATTTAGGATCTACTGGAGGACAAATAATTGCACTTTTTGCTAGTGCAGTCTGCGTTGCTTGACAGCTAATTTTCGGTTCTCTAGCTTGTTGATGCTTGCTCGAATTTTTGAGAAAGAAAGGCAAAAGAGGATATAAAGGATTCGTTCGCGATCGCGCTTGGTTGCTAAGCTGTGTCTGCCAGTCTTGATAAGAAACATGCTGGATAGGATAGCCTGAAGAACGAATAAAATCAGTTAGCTGATTCCAAGAAATAGGTTGAGGATTGTTTAAATGAAACGAGCTACCAAGAGCTTCGCGTTGTTTTGATAAATAGACAATACTTTTGCTAACATAATCAACAGGAGATAAATCCAACATGTCAGTTATACCAGTCATACAACCCAATTGGATGCAACCTGCGATCGTTCGACAAATCACATCATCAGTATACCAAGCACCTGTTTGACTGTGACCGGAAATAAAGGGTGGTCTGTAGATAGAAACGGGAATACCTCGATCGCGTGCTATTTGAGCTAATTTTTCTGCAACCCATTTACTTTGAGAATAAGAAAGTTTCATTCCATCGCTATGAGCAAGCGGGTCTGATTCGCTAACTGTTTTTCCCCAATAAAAAGATGACTCAAAAACAGCAACGGTAGAAATATGATGTACTGGCTTAACTTTACCAAAACTTGCCAAGCGGAAAATTTCTTGCGTCCCCAAAACATTGCTAGGCTTTAAAGCATGGTAGGGATAAACATAATTCAGCCAAGCGGCACTATGATAAATTACATCAACTTGACTAGCAATTTTTTGAAAATCTTCAGTTGACAACCCCAACTGAAATTTAGATAAATCGCCTAAAACTGGAATAACTCTGCCACGAAAAGTATCTTGCCAAATCCCATATTTTTCTAAATTATTTTGGATTTTGCTACGAGCAGAATCGCGATCGGTAGCGCGAACTAAGCAATAAATCTCGGCTTGAGTCTGTTGTAGCAGCTCTTGCAGTAAAAAAGCTCCTAAAAATCCCGTCGCTCCTGTGAGGAAAATAGCTTTTGGTTCGGAATTCAATGAGTCATAATTATGTTCTGGGTAGATTGTTTGGTCTAAAATTACCTCGGTTTCTAAATCTAGAGTGTCGTTAGTTGTAGTGTTTTTTGATGTTAGTTGTTCGAGCAATATATTTACTAATTGCTGAATGCTTGACCCTGACAACAAAAATTCTATAGGTAAGTTCACACCAAGTTCGGTATCGATCTGGTTTTTCAAGTCGATATTGCTCAGAGAATTGAAACCCATTTCATTAAGAGGCTTTTGTAAACTTAAATTTTGGGTTTCATCTAATCCTAAAACTTTGACCACTTTTCCTTTAGTGTAATTAATCAAAAGTTCTTGGCGTTTTGTTTCGTCGGAGACAGATGCTAATTGTTGAAGCAACTGCAAATTTTGAGTCAAATGAGTTTCTGGCGGTTTTTCTTTTACATTTGCTATTTCTCGTTGCACTAAAAGCCGACGCAAAATTTTACCCGAAGCTGATTTAGGAATTTTATCGACAATTTCCAACCGCCGAATTCTTTTATGTGGTGCGACAAGCCCTGCTGCAAATTCCATAATTTCCTCAGTAGTAGCAACGCTATTGAGGACAACAAAACCCTTGGGAACTTCACCCGTGCTGGGATGGGGACTGGGAATGACAGCAGCATCAGCTACTGCTGGATGGGATAACAATACAGCCTCTAGTTCTGCTGGCGCGATCGGATATCCGTTGTATTTAATTAACTCTTTAATCCGGTCAACTATGTAAAAATAGCCATCTTCATCTACATAAGCTACATCACCAGTGTGAAACCAACCATCGGCATCAATGACTTTTGCAGTCGCTTCAGGGTTGTTTAAATAT
>NZ_RSCK01000193.1:0-278 GCF_003991895.1 Chroococcidiopsis cubana SAG 39.79 | reverse complement strand
GTTTTTGTCCTTCGTACTCTTTTAGAGTGTGGGTTATCCGAGTTTTGCTTGGGTTTAGCTCTAATCCCATGCCTTTTAACGGTATTGTCAACTTAACTGGAGGGAAGAGATAGAATACAGAACACGCCTTGATTTTTCTCGTTCTGTTCATGTACTCCCGTTACTGATTTCCACCAGAAATCATCAGTTACTGTGTCTGGCTGGTATTGTCAACTTAACTCGCAAGCAGGATGATGGTAGTGGCTCAAATCAGCTCGCGACTGCTTGTCCATGTACTC
>NZ_RSCK01000192.1:0-5144 GCF_003991895.1 Chroococcidiopsis cubana SAG 39.79 | reverse complement strand
CGCCATGTCTAAACAGCCTTCCAGCTCACGTCAGCACTACAAATTAGACTCTTATAGGGGGATTACGGCAAGCTCATTTCTATACTCGTTCTAAAGCCATAAAGGAATTGGTCTGTAGGCAGCAATGCTTCATGCTTGGATTGACATAGAAATATCGCCAAACTTCAATTAGTAAAATCTCCAATTTGTAGTAGAATTACTTGTTATTTACTAAAAGTTATATCTCGTGAGCCATTCTACTCAAATATACGATCGTGTAAGTAATTGTCGATACGTTGCTTGGCTTTGGTTTAAACGCGATCGAGCTTCAGTTAATTTCAAGATTTAAAACCTGCATAATTCAATGAAACAATAATCGGGAAAAGTTAAAGAGCAAGTCACCAGATTAGCAATTTTACTCTCAGTTAAAATTTATAATTTCAAAGCCTCGTCTTCTAGACACTCAGCAAGCTTCTCGATAGCTACAGAAAATCCGATACACGTAGAGATTGCTTGTCTAACATGGATGCTGCTGCACAACGCTGATTGAAAAAATAAACCTAGCTTAATCTATGCAAGCCAACTTTTTTACTGCCGTCCTCTTACCGATAGGTCTAGCAACCGTAATGCTAGGCATGGGGTTAACCCTCGTGCCAGAAGACTTTCAACGAGTCACCCGCTATCCCAAAGCCGTCGCTATTGGTCTAGTCAGTCAATTGCTCTTTCTCCCCATCGTCGGCTTTCTGGTCGCTTCGATCGTACCGATGCAGCCAGAAATGGCAGTGGGATTAATGGTACTGGCTTTGTGTCCAGGCGGACCTTCTTCCAACATGATTACTTATTTGGCGAAAGGAGATGTCGCCCTTTCCGTGACTTTAACGGCTTTGAGTAGCGCCATTACCGTATTCACAATTCCCATATTTGCAAACCTGTCACTGCAATATTTCATCGGACAAAATGCGGCGATCGCCTTACCAATTGGGCAAACGATGCTGCAAATTTTCGCGATCGCCATATTACCAATTGTTTTGGGAATGTCGATTCGGCAAAAGTTTCCCGACTTAGCCCGCCGACTAGAGAAGACCGCGAATCGGCTTGCCGTTGCCTTCCTCGCTTTAATTATCGTGGCAATTATAATTCACGAGTGGAATCGCATCCCCAGTTTTATCGCCCAAGTTGGAATTGGAGTAGCACTACTAAATATAATCTCAATGGCGATCGGGTTTTGGTTTGGCAAGTTGTTTAATTTGAATTTTGCCCAAAGGATCTGTATTGCAATTGAGGTGGGAATTCAAAATGCGACGCTAGCGATCGCGATTACTGCCGGACTGTTAAACAATCCCGATATGGCTGTTCCTGCTGCGATTTATAGCTTACTTGCATACGCCACCGCCATTCTTACCATTTTTTATGGGAGAAGATCTGTTCAAAAGATTTATCAGGAGGAGAGCGCCAACAATCTATCAACTCGACTTTAGCGATCGCACTACACGACAAAATAAGTTTGACCGAATCTTCAGCAAAATCTTCTTACCTTTTTTTCGCCCGAAGTTAACCGATGATTTCAAAATCTCGACTATGCGAGTCGATCTTTGTGACATATGACACGCTCATTTAAATTTAGTAGTTGAGCAAACACTAAAAATATTCAACAGAATGTAGCATAGTCAACCGTAGGAAACACAGCGATCGCTGAATGCTTTACTGCTAGGTTGACATGTTTGTCGAGCCAAACTTCAACCACCTACTAGTGTTGACTATATAAAGTTGGGAGTTACGGTTGAGCTGATGTACGAAAGAATCTTTGACCTCCAAACCTTCGCCTGCTTTTCTGACCAATGCGCTCAAGTCACTGAAGTTGTGGTGACGGATAACTCTAGTGTTGCAGTTTGGGCGGTACAACCTGGACAAAAGGTTGAAGCTCATCTTCACCCCAGCGGACAGGATACATGGGTAATGCTAAAAGGAACGCTGACTTATTATTTAGGGGACGGTCAGCGCCAAACACTGAGTGTGGGTCAATGTGCTGTTGCAGATCGATCGCAGATTCACGGAGCCGTGAATGAGGGTACAGAAGATGCTGTATTTGTTTCTATCTATTCAGCTCCACAGATTGGCTATGTCAAAGCATTGCCCTAGTTCGACATTATTCAGCCGAAATCTCGATTGACTCAGAGATTTTTTAGTAGGAACTCAGCGATTTCTCAGGCAATCCTTTTAGAGTAATTCTTTAAAGGTCATAGTTGGATTGGGACGATCGAGCTAATCTAACTCTGAAACATCAGTATGACACAAATTCAACAGAAGGAAACTCACTCGCATGAATACTCTTGTAAAAAGTATTGCCTTTACAACTATTAGCTTAGCTATAGCAACTACCTCCGCAAGTGCTACACAGTCAAATAATGTAGATACTCGCATGACTAACCATGCTAACACCATCGAACTGAATAGCCAAATAGCTCAACAATCTCCATCTAGTCCCCTGAATGAGACAAGATCTAGGCGTTTCATTGATGAGATGATTATGCTTCGGATGAAAATGGTTGAAGCAGCAGAGTCAGCACTTCAATCTCCAAATCCTGAAATCAAACGTATGGCACAGGAAACCATCAAAACTAGTAACACTGAAATTAAAAAAATGATGGAAATGCGGGGAAAATTTGGTATATATGAAGATGGTTAAGTTAGCCAAAGAACCACTTTAAATAATTCAGTACTTAGCAAAGCGCAATTTCTTGTTCTCTAATTCGACCCAGAGTTTTACGCGATCGCTGTTTATCCTCAGTCCCATTTCCCACTCGATTACCTGTAAAATCTTATTCTCTTCTATCTGAGCGGAAATATTGGCTTTTCTACCGTCCTCTTACTGTTTGTGGGACAAGGACTAACTGGGACGCGCGACTTGCTAGAAATTCCTTTGGGCTGGCAGAAACATTACATTGAGCAATGCGACTTCATGAATCAGACCTGTCCAGCCAAAACTTCACAGAGCCAGGTAGAGCAGGCACTAAAGGTAGCGCAGGCATCTCGCCTGTGAGGAGCAGAATAGAATTATGCAGGGAAGCAGGGGGGACTTGGAGTCCCCGTCCCCGAAGGGGATGGGGAGAGGGGGACAGAGAACATTTCCTGAAGTATGGCGGCTCGATCCGTTTTCATTGCGATCGCGTTTAACAATTGGCATTGCAACTGTTTCCTCGGTAGGCTTGGGTAGCATTGCAATCTGGACGGGATGGCAAATGCAGCGCATCCTAATTAACAGCCACAAACAGGGAATTGAATACATAGCTGAACGCCTACCGCACGATGTAGAACTCTACAGTGAAATGTTGCCAGTAGAAACCGGATTAAGCAAAGCAATTAATAACCTGACGACTGCTGATACCCTTCTATGGGTAAAGCATCCTGATGGGAAAATTACAGCTAAGTCTGTCAGTCTCAAGATGCAGAACGATCGAAGTACGGCTGCTGCTTTAATGTCCCTAACACAAATGCCGTCTCAAGCCCAAGTCTCCGAAGTTAACGGACGCTACTTTGTGCTACGTGGCAGCTCATTGCAAGTCCGAGGGAGAGCAATCGGTCAACTGTTCGTGGCAAGAGACATTTCGCGCGATCGACAGATGTTTTTGGCAGTGGTGGGGAATTTGGGCATTATCAGTATAGGAGTACTGCTGGCAGTGACAGTAGCGATCGCTTTCTACCTGAAGCGATCGCTTCAACCTCTGCGCCAATTAAGCCAAATGACTCAGTTAATTTCGGCTGAAGATTTAGGGCGATCGCGATTGAATCTCGAACGCGCACCTAGCGAAGTGAAGGAACTGGCGCAAACATTTAATATGTTATTATCTCGCCTCTCTCAAGCTTGGGAACGAGAACGGGAATTTGTCAGCAATGTTTCCCATGAGTTGCGCACGCCGCTGACAATCGTGCATGGATACTTGCAAAGCGTATTGCGACGACAGCATAACTTAACAGAAACTCAACAAGAAGCTATAGAAACTGCTGCATCTGAAGCAGAACGTACCATCCGCCTCTTACAAGATTTACTCGATTTAGCCAGAGCAGATAGCGGTTATTTGCAGTTTCGGATCGATTCTTTTATACTCAACGATCTAGTAGCGGAAGTGGTGGGGATGGCACGTCAATACAGCGATCGCGCGATCGCAATTGAGACAGAAACTTATCCCATCGTTGTGAAAGCAGACTACGATCGTCTCAAGCAAGTTTTGCTCAATTTAATTGATAATGCAATCAAATATTCTGAGCCAGATACGTCTATTCAAGTAAAACTAGACACTCAACCAGCAACAGCAATTATTCAAGTTTGCGATCGCGGCTATGGGATTCCCTTGCAACACCAATCTCGGATCTTCGAGCGTTTTTATCGCGTTGATGAAGCCCGTACTCGCACTACTGGAGGTTCTGGTTTAGGATTGCCGATTGTCAAAACTTTAGTAGAGGGAATGGGCGGTAGCGTGACATTGCGCTCAAAATTAGGCGAAGGTAGCGTATTTACAATTAGTTTACCTGTATAGCTGCTAAATACCAGTAATACGATCTCCGGTTAAATATCCGTCGTTATAATCGCAGCCAAGAAATGAAAAAATTATGGTGGCAGACTACTACATCAACTGTTTCAACAAATAATCGCCCACTCGTAGAGCATTAGCAACGATCGTTAATGTTGGATTTACTGCGGCACTGGAAGGGAAAAAGCTACCATCAACGACATAGAGATTATTAATTTCGTGAGTGCGACAATTGAGATCCAATACAGACGTTGTGGGATCTTCGCCAAAGCGACAAGTTCCGCATTGATGCCCTACTGCTTGTAGCGGGATTGTGTTGCGGGGGTAAAGACTGAAGGGCATGAAATGTTCTGCTCGATCGACCTGCTTGAGAACAGTCGCCCAACGTTGAATCAGTCGGCTAGCCGCTTCGGTATTATTGGGTTTGTACTCCAGGTAGAGGCGATCTCCTTCTACTCGCACTCTGTTGTCAGGGTCGGGTAAATCTTCGGTCTGTAACCACCAGCCTACACTACGGTCGGCGATCGCTTTCAGTTCTGCTCCCGGTCGAAGTTTTAACAACGTGAGTTCGATGAGAAAAACTAGCCAAAAAGAAAACTGAGACCTATGCTCAAAATACACACACAATAGTCTCAG
>NZ_RSCK01000191.1:0-5147 GCF_003991895.1 Chroococcidiopsis cubana SAG 39.79 | reverse complement strand
AGGGCGACCGAACCTAGAAAAGAGTATAGTTTGAAAGCGCCAACAAGCACAAGAGGTTGGTGTCGAATTAAGAGAAGATAATTGAGTTTAAGGAAAAAACGGAGAGTTTGATCCTGGCTCAGGATGAACGCTGGCGGTATGCTTAACACATGCAAGTCGAACGGAGCTTTTCGGAGCTTAGTGGCGGACGGGTGAGTAACGCGTGAGAATCTGCCTTTTGGACCGGGACAACTGCTGGAAACGGCAGCTAAGACCGGATGTGCCCTTGGGTGAAATATTCATAGCCAAAAGAGGAGCTCGCGACCGATTAGCTAGTTGGTGGGGTAAGAGCCTACCAAGGCTGCGATCGGTAGCCGGTTTGAGAGGACGACCGGCCACACTGGGACTGAGACACGGCCCAGACTCCTACGGGAGGCAGCAGTGGGGAATTTTCCGCAATGGGCGAAAGCCTGACGGAGCAATACCGCGTGAGGGAGGAAGGCTCTTGGGTCGTAAACCTCTTTTCTCAGGGAAGAAGCAATGACGGTACCTGAGGAATCAGCATCGGCTAACTCCGTGCCAGCAGCCGCGGTAATACGGAGGATGCAAGCGTTATCCGGAATGATTGGGCGTAAAGCGTCCGCAGGTGGCACATCAAGTCTGCTGTCAAAGCCCCCAGCTTAACTGGGAAGAGGCGGTGGAAACTGGTGAGCTAGAGAGCAATAGGGGTAGAGGGAATTCCCGGTGTAGCGGTGAAATGCGTAGAGATCGGGAAGAACACCAGTGGCGAAAGCGCTCTACTAGGTTGCAACTGACACTGAGGGACGAAAGCTAGGGGAGCGAATGGGATTAGATACCCCAGTAGTCCTAGCCGTAAACGATGGATACTAGGCGTTTCTCGTATCGACCCGAGGAGTGCCGGAGCCAACGCGTTAAGTATCCCGCCTGGGGAGTACGCACGCAAGTGTGAAACTCAAAGGAATTGACGGGGGCCCGCACAAGCGGTGGAGTATGTGGTTTAATTCGATGCAACGCGAAGAACCTTACCAGGGCTTGACATGTCTGGAACCCGTGGGAAACTATGGGGTGCCGAAAGGAGCCAGAACACAGGTGGTGCATGGCTGTCGTCAGCTCGTGTCGTGAGATGTTGGGTTAAGTCCCGCAACGAGCGCAACCCTCGTGTTTAGTTGCCATCATTCAGTTGGGCACTCTAGACAGACTGCCGGTGACAAACCGGAGGAAGGTGGGGATGACGTCAAGTCAGCATGCCCCTTACGTCCTGGGCGACACACGTACTACAATGCTACGGACAACGGGAAGCCAACCAGCGATGGGGAGCAAAGCCCAGCAAACCGTAGCTCAGTTCAGATCGCAGGCTGCAACTCGCCTGCGTGAAGGCGGAATCGCTAGTAATCGCCGGTCAGCCATACGGCGGTGAATACGTTCCCGGGCCTTGTACACACCGCCCGTCACACCATGGAAGTTGGCCACGCCCGAAGTCATTACTCTAACCATTCGTGGAGGAGGAGGCCGAAGGCAGGGCTGATGACTGGGGTGAAGTCGTAACAAGGTAGCCGTACCGGAAGGTGTGGCTGGATCACCTCCTTTACAGGGAGACCAACTTCAGTAACCAGTAGAGAGTGACCGGTGCCGATTGTATCGGCAAAGGCACTAACACCAAGCTGGAAACTGAGGACATCCCGAGGTCGGACGACACTGACAAAACAGCTCGAGTGCAGCAACGCTTTCAAACTAGAACTGGTTCGGTAGGAGCGGTACCACCAGTAGGGGCTATTAGCTCAGGTGGTTAGAGCGCACCCCTGATAAGGGTGAGGTCCCTGGTTCGAGTCCAGGATGGCCCACCTCAAAGAATTGAGAATTTCCAGTTCGAGATTCAAAAAAATTGAAACAAGCAATTGGTCAAGTCAAATCCAGTGGGATGTGATAGACTAGTCAAGTTGAGTAAAATTCAGCACTGTCTGCGAGTGGAGACAACTGCTGGAAATTCTCCAGCGAGCACCTTGAAAACTGCATAGAGATAAGAGAAATAGTCAGGTAGAAAACCAAGTATTTGCGAAATAACTGGTCAAGCGAAATACAGCTGACGGTGGATACCTAGACACGCAGAGGCGAAGAAGGACGTGGCGACCGACGAAAAGCTTCGGGGAGCTGGCAGCAAGCACTGAGCCGAAGATATCCGAATGGGGCAACCCCCTTGTACAGCCTGTTGAATCCATAGACAGGTATGAGCCAACCCAGCCAACTGAAACATCTTAGTAGCTGGAGGAAAAGAAATCAAACGAGATTCTCCCAGTAGTGGTGAGCGAAAGGAGAACAGCCTAAACCAGAGTACAAGTATTCTGGGGTAGTGGGACAGCGAGATGGAAGCACTAGACTAGACGAAACGATTGACAAATCGTACCAAAGAGGGTGATAGTCCCGTAGTCGAAAGTTGAAGTGCTACTAGCTGAATCCCGAGTAGCTAGGGACACGGGAAATCCCTAGTGAATCAGCCGAGACCACTCGGTAAGGCTAAATACTACTGCGTGAGCGATAGAGCAACAGTACCGCGAGGGAAAGGTGAAAAGAACCCCGATAAGGGGAGTGAAATAGAACATGAAACCGTCAGTTGACAAGCAGTGGAAGGATGATTCAACGTCCGACCGCGTGCCTGTTGAAGAATGAGCCGGCGAGTTATAGTCACTGGTATGGCGAATAGCCACAGCGAAAGCGAGTCTGAAGTGGGCGAATTATCAGTGTATATAGACCCGAACCTGGGTGATCTAACCATGGCCAGGATGAAGCTTGGGTAACACCAAGTGGAGGTCCGCACCGACCGATGTTGAAAAATCGGCGGATGAGCTGTGGTTAGGGGTGAAATGCCAATCGAACCCAGAGCTAGCTGGTTCTCCCCGAAATGTGTTGAGGCGCAGCGGTAAGTGATAATTGCTGGGGGTAAAGCACTGTTTCGGTGCGGGCGGCCTCAAGCTGTACCAAATCGAGACAAACTCAGAATACCAGCAACAATCTTACTAGTGAGACGGTGGGGGATAAGCTTCATCGTCAAGAGGGAAACAGCCCAGACCGCCAGCTAAGGTCCCCACAAATCAAAGTTAAGTGGCAAAGGAGGTGGGAGTGCACAGACAACCAGGAGGTTTGCCTAGAAGCAGCCATCCTTGAAAGAGTGCGTAATAGCTCACTGGTCAAGCGCTCCTGCGCCGAAAATGAACGGGACTAAACTTTGTACCGAAGCTGCGGACTTGTAGCGATACAAGTGGTAGGGGAGCGTTCTGCGATAGGGTGAAGCACTAGCGGCAAGCAGGTGTGGACGAAGCAGAAGTGAGAATGTCGGCTTGAGTAGCGCAAATATTGGTGAGAATCCAATACCCCGAAACCCTAAGGGTTCCTCCACAAGGCTCGTCCGTGGAGGGTTAGTCAGGACCTAAGGCGAGGCCGAACGGCGTAGTCGATGGACAACGGGCGAACAATCCCGTACTGAAGATTAGTTGTGCAGAGGGACGGAGAAGGCACGCACCAGCCAGATGTTGGTTACTGGCGCAATTAACCGAGGCATCGAGAAGCGGCGAAAACGCTTCGAGCTGGGGTTAAGAGACCGAGGGTCTACGGACCCGAAGTGGTAGCGGTCAAGCTTCCAAAGAAAAGCTCTAAACACGTTAACTAATCGTCACCTGTACCCAAAACCGACACAGGTAGGGAGGTAGAGAATACTAAGGGGCGCGAGATAACTCTCTCTAAGGAACTCGGCAACATGGCCCCGTAACTTCGGAAGAAGGGGTGCCTACGCAAGTAGGTCGCAGTGAAGAGATCCAGGCGACTGTTTACCAAAAACACAGGTCTCCGCAAAGTCAATAGACGAGGTATGGGGGCTGACGCCTGCCCAGTGCCGGAAGGTTAAGGAAGTCGGTCAGGGCCTTGAGCCTAAAGCTGGCGACCGAAGCCCCGGTGAACGGCGGCCGTAACTATAACGGTCCTAAGGTAGCGAAATTCCTTGTCGGGTAAGTTCCGACCCGCACGAAAGGCGTAACGATCTGGATGGTGTCTCAGAGAGAGACTCGGCGAAATAGGAATGTCTGTGAAGATACGGACTACCTGCACCTGGACAGAAAGACCCTATGAAGCTTTACTGTAGCCTGGAATGGTGTTCGGGCTTTGCTTGCGCAGAATAGGTGGGAGGCAATGATTCACTCCTTGTGGGGAGTGAGGAGCCGCAATGTGAGATACCACTCTGGCGAGGCTAGAATTCTAACCCGCGACCGTTATCCGGTCGGGGAACAGTTTCAGGTGGGCAGTTTGACTGGGGCGGTCGCCTCCTAAAGTGTAACGGAGGCGCGCAAAGGTTCCCTCAGGCTGGTTGGAAATCAGCCGCAGAGTGTAAAGGCAAAAGGGAGCTTGACTGCAAGAGTGACAACTCGCGCAGGGTGGAAACACGGCCTTAGTGATCCGACGGTAGTGAGTGGAAGCGCCGTCGCTCAACGGATAAAAGTTACTCTAGGGATAACAGGCTGATCTCCCCCAAGAGTCCACATCGACGGGGAGGTTTGGCACCTCGATGTCGGCTCATCGCAACCTGGGGCGGAAGTACGTCCCAAGGGTTGGGCTGTTCGCCCATTAAAGCGGTACGTGAGCTGGGTTCAGAACGTCGTGAGACAGTTCGGTCCATATCCGGTGCAGGCGTTAGAGTATTGCGAGGAGCCTTCCTTAGTACGAGAGGACCGGGAAGGACGAACCGCTGGTGTACCAGTTATCGTGCCAACGGTAAACGCTGGGTAGCCAAGTTCGGAGCGGATAACCGCTGAAAGCATCTAAGTGGGAAGCCCACCTCCAGATGAGTACTCTCATGAATTAAATTCAGTAAGGTCACCCACAGAACATGGGTTGATAGGTCAGTGGTGGAAGCGTGGTAACACGTGCAGCCGACTGATACTAACAGACCGAGGGCTTGACCACAACCAAATCATTGGCGGACTTGACAATTTTCTCTTTCTATGCAGTCTTCAGGGTGACCTCCACCCGACAGCTTTCCTGGTGCGCATGGCGTTGTGGACCCACTCTGATTCCATCCCGAACTCAGGTGTGAAACGCGACTGCGGCGACGATACTCTGGGGGTCGCCCCACGGGACAATAGCTCCGCGCCAGGTCGATTTTT
>NZ_RSCK01000190.1:0-5320 GCF_003991895.1 Chroococcidiopsis cubana SAG 39.79 | reverse complement strand
CGATTCACCTGTTCATCAGTCTGCTTCTCTAGTTTACAGAGTCAACTGAAACTATTACACCTTATTTAATCCACGATCCTAAGGCACAATTGGCGTGTACGACTGCGCCGACGTAAACCATCATGCAGTAGTTGTTGCTGCCATCGTGGTTCAAATGCTTGGCAAAAGTCATCTACCGCGCAAAACAGTTCTTCTAAACTGGACATAGGACTAGTGTTTGTGAGCTGATACATAGGTATTTCTCAGCTTAGCTGCTAGTCCTTTCCTTATCCCGAACTGACGTTTCTTTAGCTTGTGTTTCTATCAAAGTTTGTATTTGCTCGGCAGTCAGCCCAGGAATGCGCTTTAGTTGCTGAGTTTTGACAAATTTCCAGATTTCTAAGGCTTCTGTTGGAGTAGCTGATTGTACCAATTTACGTGCAGCCATAATTAGCTTTTCCGTAGCAATTTTGATTTTATTTTCAGGAGAATTGTCCTTAGTTCTAACCATTGAATTACTCCAAATCTATAGTCTATATCACTCCTTGTTGGCGTTAGCCAATAACTAAGACTTGATATTTTTGTAATTCAGAATAATGATAGGAACTCTACTCTAAGTATGCTATAACTAAACCTAAATTACGACCTATAGTGGAATTTTTAAGAATATGATTTAGTTAATTAGAGTAAATTTCTAGTTAGTTTATAAGTATTGCTTTTACCTAATTAAAATCAGAAAAATTTCTAGTTTTTGATTCAAAGCACGAGCAATTTTCTGGAGCATTGAAAGGGAGTATCCTTCGTAATCTGCATCTTCCAGCCGTGCGATCGCCGACTTTTTTGTACCGATGAGATCGGCTAGCCGTTGCTGTGTCAGTCCTGCCTTGATTCTGGCTTCATAGATTAGCTGTGCCACATGAGCGTTGATGGAAGCCTCTGCTATCATCTCTTGCAACTGGGGATCGGTGCGATTGATTTTCTCAATGATTTTCAGTGCGTCAGTTGTCTGAGCCATCTTCTTTCTCGAAAGCAATTGTTGGTGCTTTTTAAACTACTTTTACTCGTGCTGATTTTCGAGCTTTGGGCTTAGACTTGACCACAATTTCTACGTCTCGATCCAAAGCATTTAGGAATCGAAACAGTCGTTCGAGGGAAAAACCTGTAATTTTTCCTCGGAGCAAAGCAGAGACTTTTGGTTGGTCAATTCCTAATAGTGCTGCTGTTTCAATTTGGGTTAGTTTCTGTTTATCGATAATCTCACAGACCTGACGTACCAGTTCGGCTTTAATCAGTATTTCATCAGGGTTATGTAGATTTAGATCGGCAAAAACATTATCATTGCTTACTTGAATATCACTTTCTTGAGTCATGCTAGCAAATTAGTAGTATATTAACTTTGAACTCCCATAACATTTAAATGCATCCGGCAGATTGACATGATTTTTATTTTATTACAATAATTTACTCCGTTTGACTTGAAAGTAGGTTTTAACTATTGCCATAATTTAATTTACAGTTATTTCTATCTCTTTGAAGTAATTAGGCATTGTTTCCTTTCAATCGGAATACTACTTTTCAACCTCTGTATTTAGAATGGATGCAGATCTAGACCAAACACTCTAGCCTTAAAGTGAAGGTGAGCGCAAATGCCACTCGGTTGATTGCTCGTAAGCATAGGCAACAGCAAGCAGTTGGTCTTCTCGCAGAACATTAGCAATCAGTTGCATACCAATCGGTAGCCCGTTGAGATCGAAACCACAGGGTAAACTCAAACCTGGTAATCCTGCCAGATTGACGGGGATAGTCATTAAGTCAGTGAGATACATACTCAAGGGATCGGCTGTTTTTTCACCTGCCTGAAATGCCGTAGTGGGAGCTGTAGGACACAATAAAACATCTACCTGCTCAAAGGCACGCTCGAAGTCTTGCTTAATTAAGGTACGGACTTTTTGTGCTTGAAGATAATACGCATCGTAATATCCGGCTGATAGAGCATATGTACCAATCATAATGCGACGCTTTACCTCCGCTCCAAAGCCACTAGCGCGAGTGTTAGCGTACATTTCTAGTAGATTTTTCGCGTCTGGCGCACGCCAGCCATACTTAACACCATCGTAGCGAGCCAGATTTGCAGAAGCCTCTGAGGGTGCAATAATGTAGTAGGCAGGCAAGCCATAGCGAAAGCGAGGACAGGAAATTTCTTGAATCTCTGCACCATTATCTTGTAGTTGCTGGATGGCTTGGTGCAGGGATTGCTCTACAACTAAATCTAAGCCCTCTCCAAAAGTTTCTTGAATCAGGCATCACCGTGCCAAAACGGGAAAATTGTACGCTAAGGCTAAAACCCATATCGTATAATCGTTTCAACGATATTTATTTTCCTTAACCCGCAAAGGACGCAACTTGTCAAAACTGGTCGCTTGTTTCAAATTCCACACATAATCGCCAGTGAGATTGATATGCTCCCACCCTAAAGGTGACAAATGTTGCAAATATTCTTCGGGAATATCCATTCCCTGTTGCTTCAAATAGTCCACGGCTTTTTCTGAGTACACCGTATTCCACAGAACAATAGCAGCAATTACCAAATTTAACCCACTAGCCCGATAAAATTGGTCTTCGGGTATAGCGCTCGCGCACTTCCCCTAGCCGATTAAAAAACACGGCTCTTTTCAGGCTATGTTTCGCCTCACCCTTGTTTAGCCCCGCCGTCGCCCGTCGTCTCAATTCTGGACTCTGCAACCATTCCAGAGTAAACAAAGTCCGCTCAATCCTTCCCAACTCCCGCAAAGCTAGAGCTAAACGATTCTGCCCTTGGATAAGAAGCCAATTTCCTCAACATCAAAGAAGCTGTCACCGTTCCGGTCCGAATTGAACTAGCAAGGCGGAGAATCTCATCCCAAGAATCTTGAATCAATTTCAGATTAATCTTGTCACCTAGCAGGGGTGCTAAAACCGAATCAGGGGGACTCGGTTCAAAAGTATACAATTTCTTATCAGGTAAATCTCGCATTCGGGGGGCAAATCTAAATCCCAGCAGATGGCACATCGCAAATACATGCTCGGTGTAACCGCTTGTGTCCGTGTAATGCTCCTGGATTTGTAAATCACTCTCGTGATACAGCAAGCCATCTAAAACATAGGTCGCATCCCTAACTGTTGCATTAATCACCTTGACATGAAATGGGACATACTGGTCGGAAATATGCGTGTAAAAAATGACGCTTCTATCTTTACCGTACTTGGCATTGATCTCTTCATGAAAACTGTGATGTCCGCCTGCTTTAAAGCGCTGACCGTCAGAAGAAGATGTCGTCCCATCACCCCAATAAGCAGCAAATGGCACTTGCGTATGGAAATTTACCACCTCAGCCATTGCCTTGGAATAAGTTTCATCCCGAATATACCAATCTGCCACCCATGCTAAACGCTCAAAGGATATTCCTTGGATTGCGTCAGCCATCCGCGTTAGACCTAAATTAATGCCATCAGCAAGCAAGGCACTTAACAAAACAACTTTATCGGATACTTGTTCTCCTGAATGTAAATGCGTAAAATGTTTAGTAAATTGTGTCCAAGAATCAACTTCTACCAATAAATCAGTCAGCTTAATTCTTGGTAGTAAACCATAAACTTTTCTAGTTAATGCATCAATCTCTGGTGGGACAGCATTGGTGAGAGGAGTAATGACTAATTGTTCATTTTCTATTCTGACATCTACTAGTTTATTCTCTGCCATCAAAGAAGAAACAAGCGATAATTGTTCGGACAATTCGAGCGAGCGTTGTTCAATATAAGTAGGAAAATCTGTTGTCACTGCTACAGGAACCGTGTGAGAAGAACGCATTGACTGCCATGAGCTATCCGCTAACAGATAATCCTCAAAATCTTGAAACTGCTTCGAGCCTGCTACCCAAATATCGCCAGAACGCAAACCATTACGTAATTCAGCTAAAGCACACATCTCATAGTAGTGACGGTCAACATTGTCACCCTTAAATACGTGTTTTGACCACCGAGGTTTAACAAAACTGGTTGGAGCATATTCTGGCACGTTTCGGCGACCAGAGATATTTAATTCTTGAATCACCTCCAAGGCTTTTATCACTCTTTAGCTCGCAGGTGTAGCTTTGAATTCAAAGGTTTCCAGTAACTTTGGTGTATATCGTCGCAACTGTGAATAACGGTTGTCAAGCAGTTCAAGATAATCAAAATCTGCGGGTCTAGCTAACTTGTCTGCTTCAGCAACACTACTGATAAACTTCTCCCAAGCTAAGACTGATTCAATCGCTTGATAAGCATCTAGTGACTCATCTCTAGCTGCAATTAATGCTTGACCTACTTGAGCATACAACCGCACCTTTTCATTAATTGCTTTGCCGTCACGTTGAAACTTTTTACCATGCTGATGCTCGCTTTTATTAAACAATTTACCCATCATTTTATCGTGCATCTCTATGGCATAATCGACCAATGATGCACTCCATTCAATTAGAAAAGCAACTAAAATAGCATAGCGTCTCAATTCATCCAATCTTGATAAGTGAGCAGGTGTAGACTTTGCACCAGTTCTAGTAAATTGCAGCAGACGATTTTGGTGGACTCGTTTCAAACATCCAGAGTCGAGATTGAGATGGCGAATAAACTCTAGTCGTTCTACCACTTTTAAAAAGTTTCTAGGATTGGCAAGACAAGGTGGTTGACGCAGCCAAATTAAATCAGTCAGCTGTTTATCAGGCTCTACAACTAATAACTTATCCAGTGCTGTCTTTTGTAAGGTTGTCAAACTTTTAGTTAACTCAAGACATACTAATTTTTGAGCGCGATGTCTGACTTCCGCTTGCTAAACGTTCTACCGTAGAAATAGCTGGAATGATAATTTGACGCAAGCGCATCTCATCAATTAACGCTCCCACAAGCGCCATCCCTTTATCTGAGGAGATGGCAAAAGGTAATAACCATTTCGAGAGTTGCTTGTATGTAGATGTATGAAAAGTCCGAAATCCAAAATGATTTTGAATTTCTGCCAAATGCTCGCGTCGAGTTGTATCTCTTTGAGAATACTCTGTGATGATTGTCGGGTCAAGTTTTAATTGAGATGCAATATAAATCAGTACAGATTCCGGTACTATTTCTCCTAGACTCCAGACACGACCGGGAAAGCGCAGGTAACACAACTGTACGGCGAACCCAAGACGATTGTGCGGTCTACGACGCTCTTTAATAATTTTGAGTTCGTCATTACTAAAAGTATAGTAGCGAGGGTATTGTCAACTTAACTCGCAAGCAGGATGATGGTAGTGGCTCAAATCAGCTCGCGACTGCTTGTCCATGTACTCCC
>NZ_RSCK01000189.1:0-5413 GCF_003991895.1 Chroococcidiopsis cubana SAG 39.79 | reverse complement strand
ATAATGTCCAGCGTTTCTAAACCAAAGTGGACGACAATGCGCTTTGCCGTCACTGGTCCCACTCCCTTGATTAGTCCACTACCTAAGTATTTCTCTATGCCTGTTATCGTTGCAGGCTTCGTTTCTTTATAGTAAATGACCTGAAACTGTGCGCCATACTGCGGATGCTCCCGCCACAGACCAGTAAGCTGCAATGTTTGTCCTGCCTGGATGTTGGCAAAGCTACCCACAATCGTTATTAGGTCACGAGATTGTGATGTTTTGAACCGCGCCACCGTGTACCCAGATTCTTCTGAGTGAAATGTCAGCCGCTCCACAACGCCCGTAAGGTACTCGTGTTGAGGAGCAGCTTGAGCTTGAGATGTTTGGGGTAGAGTAGACATCGATAACGCAAAGTTGTAACGCGAGCGGACAACTGATTCTATTGCTCTCTGCTATTTTATCAGTACAAAAATACTAATAAATTTCTCTGAGAAACGTGCAAACATTTTTTGCTCATTTCTACCATAAATTAGGAGAACCGAGCGAGTTTTGCAGCACTAAAATATATGGATAAGAACTTACTCTTTTGAAATAAAAATATTTCAGTTGGATTTGCGAACTAGTGTATCCGAGCCGAGTTTATAAACTTTGCTGGTAAGAAATTTATTGCACCGTAGAACGCGCTCGCGCTCGCGCTCTGGTAATTTTCTTCTAAAGCAAGTAAATTATTTCGCACTCCTATAGTACAAATGTACGGTATGCTGCTAGCAATCGCCAGATTTAAAAATAAATAAGTTGAGTCAAAAATTGCTAGTTACTACTATTTATTCTCCTAATTTTCCGCTGGCTGCTATTGAGTTAAACCTTCATTTGGTTCTTGTAGTTGCAGGTTTTCCCTCCCCTGCTGACGACTATATTGAAGCAAAATTAGACCTGAACGAACACTTAATTCGTCGCCCGGCGGCAACGTTCTTCGTGCGCGCGAGCGGCGATTCGATGCAAGGGGTAGGAATTTATTCTGGCGATTTACTCGTGGTCGATCGCTCGCTCGAACCAAAAGACAATGACATTATCATTGCCGTCGTCAACGGGGAGCTGACAGTCAAACGCCTGCACCGTAAAGGGAAGAAGCTACTATTGGTAGCGGCGAACGAGAGCTATCCCTCCCTAGAAATTGACGAGTATGTAGAGTTTCAAATTTGGGGTGTGGTCACGAGTGCGATCCGCAAACTACGGTAGCAATGGCGATCGTCCTAGTGGATTGCAATTCGTTCTATTGCAGTTGCGAATCGGTCTTCCAGCCGCGACTGTGGACGACTCCTTTGGTCGTGCTTTCTAATAATGACGGCTCGGTTGTATCGCTCAACGAGAGCGCTAAGGCTTTGGGCATCCGAAAATGTCAACCGTTTTTTGGGTGTCGTGACTTGATGAGTTCGGCGAATTTAGCAGTTCGCAGCTCGAATTTTGCGCTCTACGGCGACATGAGCGCTCGCGTGATGGAAACTCTGCGACAGTTCAGCCCTAGCGTTGAAGTCTACTCCATCGACGAAGCTTTCTTGTGCTTGCGGCACGTAGAGCCTCAAGCGAGAACCGACTATGCCCGCCGCATCCGTGCAATTGTGCGGCAACATACGGGTATACCCATCAGTATTGGCGTTGCCGAAACTAAAACTCTGGCTAAAGTCGCTAATCGCTATGCTAAGCAGACTGACGCACTAGAGGGGGTACTAGACATCACTGGGTCGCTCGAACGTCAGCTAGAACTGCTTGCAGCTTTACCAGTTGTCGATGTCTGGGGAATTGGTTCTCGCTGGGGTCAAATGTTGCGCGACGAGGGGATCGATACGGCGTTGAAGCTGAGGGAGCAACCGGATTGGTGGGTGCGGATGCGCATGGGAGTAGTAGGCTTGCGGACGGTGTTTGAGTTGCGCGGCAGCAATTGCTTGCCGTTGGAATTGTATCCGCGCCGACGCAAATCGATGATGGTATCCCGTACTTTTGGTAGAGCAACGCGATCGCGGCAGGAGTTAGAAGAAGCGATCGCGACTTTTACAGCTTCGTCAGCCCGAAAATTGAGACGCGAACAGTTGATAGCCGGGGCTTTATGCGTGTTTGTCAGCTCCAGTCGGTTTAAGGAGAATTTCTACTACAACTCGGCACGCAGCCGCTTGATGACGGCAAGCAACCACACGCCAACGCTGCTCAAGTCTGCTTTAGCCCTGGCGCAGCAGCTTTGGCGAGATGATGTCGAGTTTGCCAGAGCCGGAGTGATTTTGACTCAGCTCGTCGATGAAAACATCGTTCAGTTGAGTTGGTTGGACGACTACGACCCAACGGACGAGCGTGCCCAACGGTTGATGCAAACTCTCGATCGCTTAAACCAGCAATCCGGGCAGGAGCCGCTCCGCTATGCCGTTATGGGGACGACAGGACGTTGGCAGACACGGGGGCGCTATCGCTCCAATCGCTGGACAACTCGTTGGTCGGAATTACCAATTGTCAGATGTTGAGAGAAAATTATTATTTCTCCCCGACGATTGCCAAGGAGAAAAAATCGGCTTTACTGTTGCCAATTCGCGATCGGGACGAGTTAGTTTTTTCTTCTTTGAAAGTCTATAGTTTAAGAAATAAAAATGATCCAAATTACAATTGCTCAGTCGATCGAAGCACTAGAAGTGGCAGTTAACAATAACGATCCAATTGAGTTTGGCATCGTCCTCGCTCGGTTGCACGAGCGCCCTCAAACTCAAAAAGAGCGAACTGAGATTGTCGATCAGCTCGACTTCCTAATGGATAAATATCCCTTCTTCAACTGGCAGGATAGCTTGAGAGAAACCGAACCCGCACCGCAGTGGATTCTGTCAAGTCTACCAACGCAACATCAAATTAAATTATCAGCAGGATTGTATCAGAAGCTAAACAAGTTTTTCCAACACTCTCGCGCTCCGAGAAAGACTTCTGCTAAACAAGTAGAAATCTTGATGGACGAACTGATTAATCAATTACTCCAAGATTTTCTCCAAGCTAGGCAGGAAGTTTAAAAGTTAAGTAACTCATCAATTATCTGAGGTATAAATAATCTCTTTTCGACCTGCTTGAGACGGAAAAGACTCAACCAATTCTTATGAGTGCAACTTAATTCTATTAGAAGACAAGAAGTGATGTTTTGCTGAGAAATTCACTCTCTCGTCAGTTTATCTTGTCTTACTTGTCTTGAAACAAGCGGTCTAGTTTCAACCGCTCATCGCTCAACTCAATAATTTTCTGACTATTGAAAATCGATTTAGCTTCAGCTTCGCTCACTCCTAGCCTTTGGGTGAAATACTCGAAGCTAATTTCGTCATTACGATACTTTTTAATTCCTTCGCGTACCTAAAAACGCTAGTTTAGCACAGCATCAATTGGGGACTTGGAAGTGACTCAGTAGCTACCTGATAGAGCGAAACACTGTATGCTTGTCACTACCTTTATCAACTATAAGCGAGAAAGAAATTTTAGATTTGCCTCAAAACAGTCACAACTTAAATTTTGATGCTATAAACTTTATGCATTCGGCTCACACTCAAGGAGCCTTTATGAGTCAAAGGAAAATTCTGCCACACAAAATCTATGCCGTCGTCAATCAAAAAGGAGGAGCTGGAAAATCAACCACAGCGGGACATCTCGCCTATTGGTTAAACCAACAATGCGCCGCGCTCTTCGTCGATGCTGACGGACAACAAAGCGGCTCGCCTTGGATGCAAGACCTTGGGATTAACATTGCTCAGATGCACGATCCAGAGCAATTGTTTGAAGAATTGCCTGTGCTGGCACGCCGGTACGATGCTGTTGTGGTAGATGGACCTGGTAATGCCGGAGAAATTACTAAATCTATCTTGGGACGATGCGATATTGCCATCGTCCCCAACCGCCCCTCCGAGTTTGACCTCCGCAGTAGCGGTACGATCGTCCAGTTCGTGCGACACGTCCGCGAACTGCGAGGTGGAATGCCGGAAGCAGTACTCTTTCTCAATGCTGCCAAAGGCAAGCGCTCGGTGCTGCTGCGGGAAGCGCAAGAGGCACTTTCCGATTGCCCGCTCAAGCTGTCCAAGATAGTCATCAACGACCTCACTTGCATCACTGATGCTCCAGGTCAGCGCAAAACCGTGTTTCAAATGCGAAGCGAACAAGCTTTATCGGCGGCGGCAGCATACAACAACTTATTTAAGGAAGTATTGCAGGTGCTCCATGACAAGAAGATCTCTTAAAGAAGCAGTCCAAGGTTCCGGCTTGACTGAGGAATCAAACCTCAAAGCTTTTGTATTTGGCAACAACATTTCAACCACTGGCGCAACTACTCAAGCAGGCGATCGCCGAGTTGTCCCTCGTACTTCTATCCATCGCACCTTTAGCTTTACTCCCGATCGCCAACCAGTCCGTCACTCCTACGATCGAGAAAAGCTGAAGCAGTGGGTTCAAAGCGATATTGCCCCAAATGGTATCCAATCTCCACTTTGGGTTCGTCCTTTGCCTGGAGGTAGCGATCGAGAGTACGAACTGGTAGCTGGATTACGCCGCCATCTAGCTGCTGAAATTCTCGCTCTCGACTCCGTGCCAGTTATCGTTTATCACTGGACGGACGAAGAAGCATTTGAGGCATCTTTATCTGAAAATACTAATCGACAAGACTTTAGTCCTTTAGAATATGCCGACGGCGCTCTCAAATTGTTAGCACTAAAGCTAAATTGCTCGATTGAGGACGCGGTTAGCCTACTCTACCGCATGGACAATGAAGTGAAAGGAAAAGTTACCCACAACGTTGTGGGTAGCCAGCATGGGGAAGCGATCGCCCTTGTTTTTAACTTCTTGGGTCAAAGTACGTGGAAGTCGTTTGTCTCCCATTACTTACCTTTACTGAGAAAGCCGAGCGAAGTGCTAGAAGCGATTCGAGCTGGTAGAATTGAATATACTAAAGGATTAGAAATTGCTAAAGAAAAAGATCCAACCAATCGGCGATTGCTACTGGAAGCAGCGATCGAACAACGGCTATCTTTATCAGCCATTCGCGAACGCATGAAGCCAGTAGCACCTTCTGGGGTAGAACCAACTCTCCAACACCGCTTCGCCGATACTTACAAGCGAGTCAAGCAAGCCAAAGTTTGGCACGATCCCAAGAAGGCGAAGGAGTTAGAGAAGCTGTTAGCCAGGTTAGAATTGCTCATTCAACAAGAGTAGAAAAAGGATCGCTCTTGCTGACAAATCAATAACAAAGTCTGTTTTCAGTTGGAAATCGTAAAGTCAGTCCAATGATTCAGTAGCTCAATTTCATGCCGTCAAAGAAAGTTTTTGTTAAAGAATACACTGTCCGCGCCCACGAGCGCACGATTCACACGCGATTGTACAAATTCATTTGTCAACAGTGCACTCAGCCCACAGAACGCGAGACTTATGG
>NZ_RSCK01000188.1:0-5584 GCF_003991895.1 Chroococcidiopsis cubana SAG 39.79 | reverse complement strand
AATTGAGAGAGCAACTACAAAGGTTTCTCTAGCTTATCGGCTTCTCCTTATTCCCACAAGCTATCTAGGATTGCTATAGCACCCCGTTAGTTAGTCACGGGAAGTGTAGCAGGGCAAACGCATCTAAATTTATACCAAGGCGAAGATGATATTCTGGAACAAATGCTCTTTTGGAGAAATAAGCGTCTTGGCTGTGTTCAATGAAGTTGAAGCCGAAAATTAGTATTGCTGACCATTTTGCCCAAATGTCAGATCCAAGAGTCGAGCGAACGAAACGACATAAATTAATCGATATCATTACGATAGCTATCTGTGCAGTAATTTGTGGAGCGGATACCTGGGTAGATATAGAAATTTATGGACAATTCTATTCATGAATGGTTGAACCAATTTTTAGAACTGCCCAATGGCATTCCTTCTCATGATACGTTTTCTAGAGTTTTTAGCCGTTTAGATCCAGAACAGTTTCAGAATTGTTTTCTAATTTGGGTAAGATCTCTGAGCAAAATGATTGCTGGAGAAGTAGTTGCAATCGATGGAAAAACATTGCGTCACTCTTATGATGAGGGCAGCGACAAGAGAGCTATTCATATGGTCAGCGCCTGGGCGACTGAGCAAAGACTAGTTTTAGGACAAGTTAAAGTTGATGAGAAATCGAATGAAATTACAGCTATCCCAGAATTGCTCAAAGTTTTATCGCTACAGGGATGTATTGTCACGATAGATGCAATTGGTTGTCAGAAGGAAATTGTGAAGTTAATAGCCCAATCAAGTTGCGGGACTACGTTATTAGTTTAAAGAAAAACCAAGGCTCGTTGTATAAGCGTGTAGAAGCATTGTTTTCGGAAGCACTAAAGAGTAAATATCAAGGATTTACACATAGTACATTTCGTGTATCGGAAGAGACACATGGTCGAGAAGAGACTAGATATTGTGTCCAGTTAAGTAATGTTGGGCATCAAATAGATCTAGAAGGGGAGTGGCAGAATCTGCAAAGTCTAGGTCGAATAGATGTCATGAGAACGGTGAATGAGAAAACGAAAATCGAGACTCGCTATTTCATTAGTAGCCTCCCGAATAATGCTAAAATACTTGCTGATTCAGTTCGTCAACATTGGAAGATTGAGAATTCCTTACATTGGGTACTAGATGTAGCTTTTCGTGAAGATGATAGCCGGATAAGAAAAGATAATTCTCCGCAAAACTTTGCCATCCTGCGTCATATAGCTAATAATCTTTTGCAGCAAGAAAAGTCAGTTAAAACTGGCATAAAAAACAAACGGTTAAAAGCTGGATGGGACAATGAATACCTAACGTCTGTTTTATTTAGATAGGTACAATAGCTAAAAAATAACTGCCAGGTTAAGCTCTCTATCTTAAAGAGAGCCGAGGATTAATTAATCGAATCCTGAGATGAAATGAGTTTATAGAACAGAATTTGGGGGTTAGAATCTTCCGAGTTAGCCTTAAGTAGTCCTCAGTTGTGTTCTTCCCAAATTTTTTAGCCCAAGGCATTCATTAGCAATCGTTTTGCATTCATTAGATGCGTTTGCCCTGGGAAGTGTAGCCTGTCTTTCGTCGTCATTGCCCCGAATCAATACGAATCCTTCGTAGCCTTTTGCGGCAACGTCGTCGCATTTCTCCACGTATGGGGGGAAGCCGAGGTAGGGCATGAACACGCGCGGCTTACTAGGGATGTTCGCCCCCAAATACCACGAGTTGCACCTAGGAAAGAGCGTGGCACCTGCCACTTCATTAACGTGATTCACCCAAGCACCTTGCGCCGCAAGCGTCGGCTCGATACACGCAAAGCCGCGATCGCGAACGTAGAAAATGCAGTCGGCAATCCATTCAACGTGCTGCTCGATGGACGGAATCATGTTCGTCAGCACGGAAGGACTGCCAGGACCAGTAATAGTAAACAGGTTTGGGAAGCCAACTGTCGCAAGCCCGAGATAGGTGCGCGGTCCCTCAGCCCATGCCTGCTTGAGCGCTCGCCCGCCCTTGCCACGAATATCGATTTTCAGCAATGAACCCGTCATCGCGTCATATCCAGTAGCGAAGACAATAGCATCGAGTTCGTATTCTTTGCCCTTCACCGTGAGACCGCGTTTCGTAATCTCCTCGATGGGCGAGCTACTCACGTCGATCAAGGTGACGTTCGACCGATTGAACGTCTGGTAGTACCCCGTATCGACGCACAAGCGCTTGCAGCCGACGACAGTGCGAGGTGACAGCTTCTCGGCAATGGCTGGATCGTCCACAATCTCGCGGATTTTTCCCTGAATAAACTCTGCTGCCGTGTCGTTAGCTTCCATGCTGAACAACAAGTCGGCAAACGCACCGAGAAATGGTAACCCGCCCTGCGCCCATCGCTGCTCGTATTCACGCCGTCGCTCTTGGGGCGGTGTCACCAACGCAGAAACCTCGTTGTGAAGAATATTGATGCCGAAAGGCAGCAGCTTGTTACGCGCTCTGAAATTGGCGTAGTTGGCTTTGACTTCTCGCTGCACCTCTGAATCTAGCAGACTGTTGTGCGCGGGAACGGTATAGGCGGGAGTGCGCTGAAACACGAAGAGGTGGGATGCCTGCTGCGCGATGAGGGGAATAGACTGAATGGCAGACGAACCCGTGCCGATGACTCCAACCCGCTTGCCGTTGAAGTCAACTCCCTCGTGAGGCCAGTTGCCAGTGTGATACGACAGCCCTGTAAAGCGATCGCGCCCTTTAAAATTCGGCGTATTTGTGGATGAGAGACATCCCGTCGCCATCACGCAGAATTGCGCCGTCACTCGGTTGCCCGCGCTCGTCTCGACGATCCAGTGCCCTACTGTCTCGTTGAAGGTGGCGGCTAGCACGCGCGTGTTGAGTTGAATATCGCGCCGTAGATCGAAGCGATCCGCAACGTGATTGAGATATCGCAGAATCTCCGGTTGCGAGGCGTACCGCTCCGTCCACACCCACTCTTGCTGTAGCTCATCGGAGAACTGGTAGGAATACTCCATGCTCTCGACATCGCACCGCGCCCCTGGATAGCGATTCCAAAACCACGTGCCGCCGACACCGCTACCCGCCTCAAACACGCGAGCAGAAAGCCCAAGTTCGCGCAGGCGGTGCAGCATGTATAGTCCAGCGAACCCGGCACCGACGATCGCTACATCGAACTCACCGCTCGGTTCCTGGTTGGTTTCCATAGGGGTCAGTTTTACCTCAGCCACATCCCAGCCTCCTCAGGTGTAATTCAAACGGTTCTGTTGCAAAAACTTTTTTTTATGAATTAGTGGTCTTATAAGCTATTTATAAAGTCAACCTTTAGGCAGTTAATCGACGTAGCATAAGGCGAGTCATCACCGCATAAATCGCTGCTCACTCATTTCCGGCAATCGCTCATAACCTTTGCTGAGGCGACGATACCAGTTCAACCAGCCAAAAGTACGTTCCACCACCCACCGCTTGGGCAAGACTTCAAATCCCGCTTCAGTTCGCTGGATGACTTCAACACTCGCTTGAATCATCAGCCACACCGCCAAGGCAAAATGATCTCCTTGATACCCAGCATCTACCCATAGCACTTTCACCTTTGCTAACACCTCAGCGCGTTCTTCTAACAGCAGCATCAAGGCATAGGCAGCAACGACTCTCTGACTGGCGTTGGCTTCAGTAACTACGACTTTTAATCGCAGCCCCAGACTATCGACGAGAATATGCCGTTTGCGTCCTTTCACCCGTTTACCCCCATCAAAGCCGTAGACCTCCCCCCCTTGTATCTTAGAAAGTGTGGTAGACCGATTGGCTATCGGCAGCAACAGCAGTGGGTTGAGTTAATTTACCGATTTGTTGACGTAGTCGGTCTGTTGGGGAGTGGTTCATCTGTTCCCACACACCAAGACGTTGCCATTTTCTGTAGTAGCTGTAGACTGTAGAACTTGAGGGAAAATCACGCGGCAGTAATTCCCACTGACAACCAGTTTTGAGTTGATAATATATAGCGTTACAGACTGCTCGCATATCTGTTGTCCGAGGATACCCACCTTTTTTTGCCCCAGGAATTAGCGGTGCTAGAATCTTCCATTCCGCATCGGTTAAATCCGTTGAATAACGCTTGTGAGACATAAACTGCTTGTGTTAACGATCGATTGAGCATCCTACTGTTGATTTTTCTTCTTTCTGCCTCGCTTAAGCTTTACTTTATAAATAAGCTCTTACTCGAGTATACTACCACCTGTAAATTATCTGTTGATATCGGTAGACTGAGAGATGTGCCCTAAAAGGGTGGGAACGAGCGTCAGCAGGAGCGAACTATGAGAGTAAGAGTGGAAACTGTGATTAGAGATGAAGTAGGGAATATTTTAAGTCAGCTTGCTGCACACGAGATAGATTTAGGAACGCAAAGCTTGCATGACATTGAAGGAGCAGTAGAAAACTGGAAACAGCAAGCACTGCCAGAAATAGAGGCAAGCTTGTTAAATCAGGCTCAAAACCAGTTTACCCAAGAGGTAAAAAAACCAGCTCGCCAGTTGTAACGGCACAAGACTGGTGTGGATTAAGAGATAGTGCATCAGCAAAGCGTGGGACTGATATTATGTTTTAGGTAAAGAAAACTACTCCTGTTCCACGAAGCCATGCCTTGCCCACTATGTAGCCACAATAAGACCCATAAACACGGTAAAACAAGCAAAGGCAGTCAACGATATCTGTGCCCAAACTGTAAGCAAACATTCACTGATACCTTTGACACAATTTACTATCGTCGGCAAGTTAGTGAGGAGAAAGTTCGGATTGTCTTACAGGCACACTGCGAGGGAACAAGCTTACGTGGTATCAGTCGGATTAGTAGATTGTCCTACAATACTGGAGTCAGCTTGATTCGAGCCGGAAGCCAAAAAGCACAACTGATTCATAATGCTCAAGTACAAGCTGTGGATACGGATGCCATCGCTGCCGACGCTTAGGTGGTCGTTTGTGGAAAAACACAGAAGCACTGCCTGCCAACGGAACTCGAAGTTGGAGATTGTTGGATCGCGTCGGAGTTTGGCACAATTAAGTGGATTAATTTTGTGTGGTCGTGTGGGTAAGCATACCAACTCCTTAGCACAGGAATTAGTCAGCAGTAGTGAAGGTAAGACTGAGTGCAAAGAATGGGGAACTGATGGTTGGCAAGGGTATGAGCGTGTTTTACCAACAGAAGTTGACCACTACATTAGTAAACTTTTAACGCAACGGTTAGAACGAACCAATGGTATCATCCGGCAGCAAACGATCGCGGTGGCATCGACAACAAAACAAATTTGGTAAGGTGTGGGAGCAGACAAAAATCACCTTGCGTTTGGTCATCAGCTACTTCAACTGGATCTGGGTACATTCCCGCTTAGGCACGACGGCAGCTCAACGAGCAGATCTAACGTCAAAACCTTGGACTTGGCTAGATATTGCAGTTTATCCCACTTGTTGGGTGTAATTACCACAATGAGGACAGCTTATACCGCTTGCCAAAATCTCTAATTATAGGCAGATATTTCCCTCAACTTGAGTACAAGTGGAAACGCTAACCCCAGGCAGGTTTAGCAAGTAGTCCAGATGGAAG
>NZ_RSCK01000187.1:0-5613 GCF_003991895.1 Chroococcidiopsis cubana SAG 39.79 | reverse complement strand
AGGCTTTGCTCCTACAAGGTTGAGCGCATAATTGCATCTTAGCTCAACTGGTATTCTGTTTGATAGAAACCGCCTTAATCCTTAGAAAAAGCACCTCACAATGCAACTATTGTTAACCGCAGCTATCGAGCTAATCGCAGTTGGCTACACTTTGCTACTAACAATCGAATTTGGCTGGGGAATCTACGAGCGTTGGCAAGATGTGGTACGACGGACTGAATTTAGTCCCTGCCTGAGTTTATGGGACGAGTACCGCCACATTTTCGAGTGCGAGAACGCAAGTGCTGCTCTATTACGGTAGTAGCAGTCTCGGTCTAGTTCCCCAGGCAAACCTCGATTGAGGCGACGAGCATAAATTGAGTAACAGCCTGGGTGCAACTGCGCTCGGGCAATTTTTCAACTACCAGATCTATCAACCCAAAAGTCATGTTGACCAAAACCGAAGTCATTTTTGAATCCGCGCGGTTTTTATCTTTACAGCACCGTAACAAGTCAGACAGTCTCCCCCGAACCAAAAGGTTCATTGCCGCCTTCACGTTGTTGTGCGATCGCTTCCCTGAAGACGAGCCACAAGAATGCTTGCTGCAAATTGCCAGCTACATAGATGAAGTTTTTGACGAACGCACCACCACCGAGCGGCATTCGTCGAGCGCGCTCGCACCACGACAACACTCAGGAGCAAAACTCAAGTGAAACAGCGCCGACGAGTCCTGCGCCGCCCAGAGAAGCAACGGCAACGATTCTCCCAAGGAGATTTTGTCATGCCCAGCCATAATTTCCTCGACCGCAGAACGATTGTCGTCTCCTTCAAGTTGTTTGATTCAACCACAGCAATGACAGCAGCCTTTTCAGTTATCGAACAATTGCTCCAACAGCTCGGATCGCTACAACAACTGCAACAGACCGCCCAGTCTCAACCGAGCGCCGAGATCGCTCTTGTATTGCCTGTTCGCGGCTCACAGCAAGCGATCGCACTTTTGGTTCAAGCAATTGACAACTCGGCTTACCAACTAGAGGAGTTGCAAAGCAGCGGGCAAATCGCTCACTTTGAGCTGAGTTATAAATTACGCGACTGAGAACGCCGACGTGACAATGCAGATTAGAAGAACTGTTAAAGTCAAATTGAAAAATCGTTAAATGTTTTCGAGCTGATTTGATTTCTTCTCTAGAATTGCTGTAGTGCAATCAGCTAAATTTCTACCACTTACTGTTATACCCCCAACAGCTACGACAATTTTAGATAATTTTTGGCAAATCAGCAAAAAGTTTTGCACTTTTGACTTGACTGCTTCAAAGTAGGTAGAAACACATCATGTCTCACATCCAATTGAGCGCTTGTGAATCGCTCGTCAACACGCATGGCAATTTGCCCGAGGAGCTTGCCCAGTTGACTCTAGCACGAGCTTACAACCTCATAATGGGAGATCGCCCCACTGAGATCCCTTTTCTCGTCTGGCTGCTGGAAAACCCTGCTAGTCCGCTTGCCTTACCAGGAAAAATCTACCTCCAAGAACACGATTACTTGCACCTGCTGTTAGGACGGGGATTTTCCGCTAGTGATGAGGCTTACGTTATTGGCTTTACAATCGGCAATGACATGGAGACGAAACAATGGCATTTGTGGCTCTATAAATTTGTCTCGCTGCTGATGTATCCACCACAATTTAGATTCACGCTATCTGACTTGAGGGAATTCGATAAAGGATTGGTAAGAGGCAAGAGATTGCCGATTAAAAATCTCAACAAGCTTGACTTTACTGACTATCAAAATTGGCAGCTATCGAGATTGAGAATTGGACTGGGGTTAGGGAGAATTTCAAATTCTACTCACTGACGCGATCTCCTCAACGGTGAAACGCGCATCCATGCGATCGTCGTCACAATAACAGTTGAGTCAAACACTGCGATCGCGATCGCGCTGTGAGTTATCGCACTCAGACGTACGCTCAAATCAATCTGTTCGGTTTTCACAACTCAATAGTTCGGTTTACCACCCTACCCACACTTAGGAGGTGGAGTATGACGCATTCTCTTGCTGTTGCCGAACCAGAAATCGGCTCAAAGACGAACTTACCATCAGTTTTGTCACTGTCCATCGCTTGCCCTTGCCCAATTGTAGCCGACGTAGCTGAAAGAAACGATTGGGGATTTACCGAGCCTTGTCCAAAGAACTATCTCCAGCCAGGAGATATTATCAGCAGTCCTGGGAGACGTTTTGCCTATGAAATTCTCAGCTACCCCTTTTCCCGTCTCTACCTGGACTTTCGGGGATTGATTGCCGGGGTGAGAGGAACGGAAGTTATCGACACTCCACAACGGCAGTTCTACAAATGTCTGTTTCTGTTGCTGGCTTTGGCGATTGCTGAGCAACAAATATATCTCCCTATTTGGTTGTTGCTAGGTCTGACAGGACGATTGATGCCACATTTAGATAATTCTGCCTGGACGGGCTACCCAATTAGAAGACCAGTCCGCCCCTATAGAGGAAACTACCTCAGCTACCAACGTCGGCTAGTTGGCGGACAGATGGTCGAGACCTTTACTCTCAGGTGGAGTGCGAGTGAAAGATGAAAGTCAAAAACTTGATTCGGCTGCTGGCTGAAGACGGCTGGTATCAGATAGGAATTAAAGGTAGCCATCATCAGTTCAAACACCCACTCAAACCTGGCAAAGTCACCGTTCCCTTCCACGAGTCCAAGGATGTCCCGACTGGGACGATTGGTAAAATCTGTAAAGATGCGCGAATATCTGCAAAAGAGCAATCGCGCTCTGTAAGTTTCTCTAGCCAAAGTAGATAGAAGTGCGATCGCGGTCGTACGAGTGGATCGATTTTCCCCTGGACTTGCACGAGCGATGTCTTTCTTTTTCTCTTCCCACATTCAAGAATTTGGGAAGACACCTGCCGCACCGTTGATAGAGCAATTGTATACATAGGAGCAAAGATGGATTTCCAACAGATCGCTATCAAGCAACCCCAAACTCATCAACTCACTCTGAAATTTGAAGTTTCCGGTGTAGCTGATTGTCGTGAGTGCGAGCAACTCGTCGAGTCTTATGCTAACGTATTGCGCTCGCAAATCCAATTAGGAAATCCTCACCTCAAGATTTCTTATTCGATTGGAGCATCCGATTGTACGCCATCGAAATCTCACTCTACCGTGCAGTTACCTCACTTTTAAACAACCGAGAAGCTGAGATTGCGCGCAGTACATCATTGTTGCTTCACACAAGAATAATCGCGTTGCGTCGCATAATATAGATCGGTTAGGAACGAGCGAGACCGAGGTTTTATGCCTAAATATATCGTTCAAATAAGTAGTAGTTGGACTAACCAGAATTACGAAGTCGAACGCGAATTCAGCAATGAAAAAGAAGCCGAAAAATACGGAGTAGATTTAGCAGCGTCTCTCACGTTCGTGGGAGTAGAAGAAATTGAAGAATACGGCGACGTAGAGACGGATGATGATGGTTTCAGCGAAGAAGATTAGAAGTAGATTTCTGGAGCATAACGATGGTTTTTGACATTCTCGGCACAGCTTCTAACGACACATTAACTGGGACGAGCGATCGCGACGACTTGTACGGGTTATCCGACGACGACCTAATCTTTGGTTTAGGAGACAATGACAATCTCTATGGCGGTGATGGTGCGGACGAACTACGTGGTGGCGAGGGCGACGACTTGTTAGCGGGGAATGGTAGCAAGATTAGTGCCGAAGATCGCGATTGCATATTTGGCGACGATGGCAATGACACTTTAATTGGCGAAGGGGGCAACGACTTCTTGAGCGGCGGTGATGGCAACGATACGCTTAACGGCGCGGGGGGGAGGACGCTGGATCTATTTGGCAGTGCCAGTCGTGGCAGCGGCGAGACTGATATCCTCTACGGCGGAAAGGGAGCCGATACCTTCGTTTTGGGAGGCGGTTCGGGACGCGATGGAACGGGACCATACTACAGCGAGGAGGGCGAGCGGGACTTGGCGATTCTTCTCGAATTCAACCCAAATGAAGACGCGATCGTGCTGAGTCGTACCGCTTCTTCGCCTGCAATTGAGACAGTCGAGGTGGAATACACTTTGGGCGCTTTGCCCGAAGGTTTACCACCAGGGACGGGCATTTTTGCCAACACCCCAGGTGCTTTACCAGAGCAAATAGCTGCAATCCCTGGCAGCGCTCCCGAAAGCTTGGACTTGAGCGCCGACTACTTCCAGTTTATCTAAATATGGGGGTTTGGGAGATGATTCCTGCGTCGGGGGATGAGACAAGCATTTACTCAACTTGTACTGTCTAGTAAATACGATCTAGTAACAGCGTGATTACTTTGAACTATTGCTACCGAATCTATCCAAACACAACTCAACAACAAACGCTGGTTGAGTGGATGGAAATCTGTCGAAGTGCGTTTAACTATGCGCTGCGAGAAATTAAAGATTGGTGCGATAGTCGCAAATGTCCGACTGATAGATGCTCCATTGAGAAAGAATACATTCTAGCCGCCGATCTGAAATTTCCAACCGTTGTTAATCAACTTAACTCCTTGCCAAAAGCTAAGAAAGAATTCCCTCGATTGGGTGAAGTTCCTTCGCAGGTTTTGCAACAAGCAATTAAACAATTGCACCGAGGCTGGGAATACTTTCAAGAACGTGGTTTTGGCTTTCCTCGATTTAAGAAGTACGGGAAGTTCAAATCGTTGCTATTTCCTCAGTTCAAGCATAATCCAGTAACAAACGTAAATCTGAGTCTGCCTAAGATTGGAGCGATCTCAATCAATTTGCAGCGTCCCATACCTGATGGTTTTGTAGTCAAACAGGTAAGGATCATCAGGAAAGCCGATAGATGGTACGCATCAATAAACTTACAGTTAGATGTCAAAGTTCCCGATCCGATTGCATTACTACATTTGAAAGTGGCGCGATGCCGTAAAGAGTTTCACTATTCTGTCGCACATTGGTTGTGTCAAACTTATGACTTAATATCATTTGAAAATCTCAACATCAGGGGTTTAGCTCGTACCAGACTAGCGAAATCAATACTCGATTGTGCCTGGGGCGCATTCCTGCAAATTCTGCAAGCAGTGGCGGTAAAACGCGGCAAGCAGACAGTAGAAGTATCAGCTCGTGGCAGTAGTATTGAATGCTCTGGTTGCGGCGCGAGAGTTGAGAAAACCCTCAAAGATAGAGTTCACGAGTGTCCTAGTTGCCAGTTATCGATTGACCGTGACTGGAACTCGGCGCTTGTGTTACTGGATCGAGGACTTAGGACGGTTGGACTGCCGTTCTCAGGCTGCGGAGGACAAGAGGTTACTCATCCTGTGAGGCAGCAATTTTCAGTTGTGAAACTGGAAGCCCTCGCCTGAATCCCGAAGGGATTAGGCGACGGGAGATGTCACGGTCATACTTGCTACTTTCAGTAGATAAGCTGCACCATTTTGTCCATAAACACTTTCAGCTTCAACTCCGTGTTGATTGCCTTAAAAATTAGTTATGTTACTGTCGAACAGTTGCATTAGCCTAAATTTGAGTTGAATTCCAAACTGGAGTTTAGACTAACCAATGACAAAATGACTCAGCAGTACTGAGTTAACAAGCTACCCAGCTAAAAATATAAAAAC
>NZ_RSCK01000186.1:0-5734 GCF_003991895.1 Chroococcidiopsis cubana SAG 39.79 | reverse complement strand
GACCCACATCAACGTATTTGCCGCTCACAAAGCCAAGTCAGGCTATCTTTGGGCTTAGAAAGTTTTAAAGTCCCACTAATCTCTCAGCCTTCTGACCGGAAGTAAATTGCTGCACCTTCTCTACCATCCTGGAGAAACCGTAGTTCTCCGTACAACCCCAGGAAAGCGCTCCTTTTTCGATCGACAGCATAGAAGCATTGCGGTAGCCGATCGTGAGGACGGCAATGTTCAACTCCCGCGCATTTCGCAAGCGATCGCCTCCCTTGTGCGGTACTCTGCCCCGTGCAAACAACCCCGCTCCCTCTGGCAGGCAGGTAAATGATTCCAGCGTGACAAAATACTCCTTACCGCGAAAGCAGAATCCAGACAATGCTTGTTTGATGTAGGATTCAAACCTGTCTCTGTCGGTATACTCACCCCAAGGCAGGAGGATTCCCAGTGACAGCGAGAATGAATTACCCATCTGCTTGCTCTGGACTATACTCCCTACAATTGCCAGTAGTTGGGGAATTGCAGAGTCAATTTTGAGCGATTCCAGGCAGTGGACGGCGTTGAAATGAGTCTTGGCTAAATGTCCTACTGCATAATAATCGTTTCCCAGTTTCACCCAAGCTGAGTTTTCGGGCATTGAATTTCCCAGCTTGTACTTTTCGTAATTCTCGATACTCTTGGACGGCACTCTTAAAACTTGCGGTGCAATCAGCATTAACTCTGGCTTTAAAGCCTGTGATTGCGAGTTGAGGGAAAAGATTGCTCTGACCAAGGATGCGCCGAAATCAGCGGCTACAGTAACGTCAGACATGACAGTCCTCGATCGCGATTGTCGATCTCAATATTGATAATGAAAACTTTTTTGTCCGGCTTGTTGTTTGTGAAATGTCAAAAAAGTCGAATAAGCAACTAGTAGCACAAAAAAGCATATGCCAGCAATAGTTCATTTATTTTGGGCAAGAATTCGATTGAATAAAGCTATAGCCTGCTTATTTATTAGCTCTTTTTAGTTTAAAAAACAAGATAAGCAAAAACTTGATTAAAGCTTGCAAAGTCCAAGCAAATATTCGATATTAATTAGTAGTTGCTCGCTCTGAATCAGCAAATACTCGCCTACTTTGCCTCCAGCTTATGCGAAGCTCCTATGACACGCTGGTGCTGTAATTGGAGGAGCAAGCCATGTCAGAGGACTACATGAGCTAGGATAAAAATACAAATTTTCTTTTCGGCTTTTTTAACTAAGAAATAGTAGAGACGATCGTCTTAGTTAGAAGCTTTTGTAACACGATAGAAATAATTTGTATTATAGGTTTTGAGGCGAGTGGTGGTAGAAGATACATTGCGAAACCAAATAGTTCGCGTTCGACTGACTCCTCAAGAAAAAGCACAGATTGTCACTGCTGCTAAAAAAGCAGGGGATTTAAGTTTGAGTGCATTTATGCGAAATGTAGCACTTTCTATTCCGGTAATAGAAAAGCAACGCAAGATTGTACCCCAAGTTAACCGCCAACTTTATTACCAACTTGGAGAGATCTACAAACTATTGGAAGTTGAGTCTAACCGCGATCTGGCGCTTGTTGGCAGTGAAGTCATAGAGCCGTTGAAGCAGCTGCTCGTCCAGGTGAGGCAGGACTTACTCGGCTTCGGAGATAGATCGTGATTGCCAAGCAAGTGTTGGGAAGCAACTTTGCAGGAGTCCTATCCTATGTGAGTGGCAAGGAAGGGGCGCAACACATTGGCGGCAACATGGCAGGGCAAAATCCATCAGAGCTGGTAGCAGAGTTTCGGATCTCGCGAGACTTAAACTTTCGAGTCAAGAAATGCGTCTACCACGCCACCCTATCCGTAGCGCCTGATGAAGAGTTGAGCGATCGCCATTGGAATGAAATTGCTGATGCCTACACCAAGGGAATGGGCTTTCATGGCTCTCAGTATGTAGTGTACCGTCACACCGACACTCACCATCACCACATTCACATTATTGCCAGTCGGATTAGGATTACTGACGGCTCTACAGTGAGCGATGCTTGGAATTACCGCCGCAGTGAAGTGCTAGTGCGTCAACTGGAACAGCAGTTTGAGTTAAAACCAGTCGTGCCTAGCTGGAGTAAAAAGGAGCGATCGCCTCATACTGGAGAAGTCCGCAGGTATCGGCGTACTGGTGAGGTGAGCCGACGAGTCAAGTTACAGCAGCTAATTTCTAAAGCATTGCAGGGAAAACCTTGCTTACAGGAATTTATAGCTCGCCTGGAAGCGCAGGACGTTGAGGTGCAGTTGCGACGGGACGAACGGGGTAAAATTCTAGGGATTTCCTACAAACTTGGCAGCGTGCCGTTTCAAGGAAGGCAGATCGGACGCGGCTATGCTTGGACGCAGATTCAAAATCACCTTTCTGCTCCTGCAAGGGAAACACAACAGCGATCGCCAGATGCAGAAACGCCAGCAATGGCAAGCGATCGCGTTGCCCAAGAGCGCAAATGGCAACTGCGAGAACGGCACTCGGTACTACGAGAGCGGGTGTGCCAGAAAGAGGCATTTAGAGATAGCAATCATAATGATATCGACATTGCTATAGCTATCCTGGCGCTCAAGCAGGGAGAGGCGATTGATGAGGTAGAAGCAATGATGACACAAAGCGATCGCGTGCGGCTATTGAAGGAGACGCTGCCCAAGCAAAAATATCTTGTGTCTGAAGAGCGATTACGTGAGCTACATCTCTCAAACAGCTATTGCAACTGCCCAAGAACTAGAAGAAGTGGCGGAACAACAAGAACAACTGGTGATGTAGATTTGTGATTCGCAAGGCAGGCGATCGCACACCTTGGAGCACTAACGGCAGAGTTGAGCGGCAACGGAGAGAACCAAAACGTATACAGAAAACTTCTACTTGCCGCTCCAACGCTGTGTTCGACCGCGTGCGCTTCATCCTCACAACGTATTTTGATAAACAAGCCTTGCAACATCTCGACAAAGTTCAATTCCTTGATAGTTTTCGGATAGACCCGTAGTCATGACTACGATGATTACTGTTTCCTCGCGCCCCAACAACACACCAATGTCATGTTCGGTTCCCAGCGTTTCGCCTGTTTTATTTGCCAATCGTGCCCCCTTCGGGATACCAAGATGCAGCTTATTTTTACATTGCTGCCCTTCCAGGATTTTTAGCGGCTCGTCGCCATATTTACTTAGCAGATGCTTATCCTGTATAAAAGCCTCCAGCATCCGAAGCATATCACTGGGAGTTGTCAGATTATCTTGACTTGTGCTGATAGAATCATACATCTTGTATTGCAAGATAGTGTGCGTAAGTCCAATGCGCTGAATTGAATCGTTGATGTTATCAATACCAAGTTTGTCAATCAAGAGATTAGTTGCTGTGTTATCACTAACGACAGTCATTAATACTGCTAAATCGTATAAACACAATTTCAACCCAGGCTTGAGTTGTCGCAGAATCCCAAAACCGATGACCATATCCTCACTTTGCAACTCGATCTCTTCTGCCAAATCGAGCGAACCCGTTGCACATTGGTGAAAGAATTCCCATAGGATAGGAAGCTCGATCAGACTTGCCGCAGGAAATACAAGATTGGGGTTGAACTGAAAGCATGACCCTGAATCGAGCGTTTTAATGATGATCCCTGTAGTGCCTTGAAAATTAGAAACGAGAGGCTGAAAATCAATCTGATTCATATGATGGAGCTTCATCTTGGACATCCCGCCTTAATTATTTTATTTTCGATCCCCTTCCCCTCGCAATCGCTTCAATCTGACTTGACTCCATAAATAGCTTTCAAATTAATGCCTTCATCCATAGTTCTTAGCGGTCGAACGTTCCGCTTCACCCGCCGCAAACAGCATCTCGTTCTCAACCAACCACTTCTATACGGTCGGTGTGCAAGCGGATTGTTATGCCATGACCGTAATGCTTTGATAGTTTATCTTAGATAATCTTCTCTAGGCGGAGTGAAAACATCAACCACCCCTCCAGCCTCCAAAACCTCAATGCTATGAAGGACATTCGCAGGAATGGAATAGCTGTCGCCTGTGGTTAAGATATCTTCTCGATCTCCAACATTTAGACGATATTTACCTGAAATGACATAACCGCTCTGCTCATTCGGATGTGAATGAAAAGAAACAAAATTACCAGGTTCATAATGCATCTTTGTGACCATTGTCTCCACCCCAACTGCCAGAACCTCAAAGTTCACACCCTGAAAAACACTATGCTTTGCCTCCTGTGCTTTAACAATCATTCAATTTCCCCTTTTGGTATACACTATGGTCATTGTCCGAGTTCAATTCTAAAGTCATCAAGTACTCGTCGTAAAATTGCCCATCTCTTGAAAAGGTTTCTTGTTCAGTCCCGTAGACATGGAAGCCAAACGACTGATAAAGACGGATGGTTGTGCCTCAGCAAAGTGTGGGATAAACAGCAATATTTCGCCAAGTCCAAGGTTCTGAGGTTAGGTCTGCACGTTGAGCCGCCGTGGTTCCGCGCACGAGAATGCACCCAAATCCAGTTGAAGTAGCCGACGATCAAACGCAAAGTGACTTTCGTCTGCTCCCAAATCTTGCCAAAGAGCGTTTTGTCTTCGATGCCAACGTCCTGTCTGTTGCCGAAGGGAACCATTAGTGCGCTCCAGTTTTTGCGTCAAGGCTTTACTAATGTAGTGCTCTACTTCATAATCGCCTAGCACTCGCTCATAACCTTTCCAACTGTCTGTATGCCATTCGGTACAGTTAGTCAAGCCGAAGGGTACTAGCCACTAACTCAATTGCTAAGGAGTCGCTATGCTTGCCTACACGACCAGATAAAATCAAGCCATTTAGCTGGGCTAAACGAGAGCGCTATCCAGCAGTCTCCGACTTCAAGTTCTTCGGGTAGGCAGTGCTTCTGTTTTTTTGGACAAACGACCACATTTCATCGGCAGCAACGGCATCCGTATCAACAGAAGAGACCTCGGCATTATGAAATGCGTTGAGCTTTTTGACTTGCGGCTCGAACCAGACTGGCTCCTGTGTTGTAGGATAGACCGCTCACCCGACTAATACCACGCAGACTGGTTCCTTCACAATGTGACTGTAAGACAATCCGCACTTTCTCCTCACTGATTTGCCGCCGATAGTAAATCGTGTCAAAGGTATAGCGTGAATGTTTGCTTGCAGTTTGGACAGCGGTATCTTTGACTGCCTTTGCTCGTTAAACCCTTGTTTATGGATCTTATCGTGACTACATAGGGGACAAGGCATGGCTTCGTGGAATAAAAGCAGTTTTCTTCCTAAAACATAATATCAGTCCCACGCTTTCCTGACGCACAACCTTCTGTTTTGGCTTTTTTGAGACTACCATCTTTACTAAATTCTTTACTAAAATCTTGACCGATCGTGATGTTTTTTCGACGGTTGTGTCCGATTTAAGTCGCTGGTGTCGAGAGCGCGTCACGAGCCTATATGCGCCCCTAACTCTGACGAGTACTGGACTAGAGGCTAAAATACTTTTCTAGCAAGGGGCAGAAAAAAAAGCTGGTGACGGGATTTGAACCTGCGACCGGCTGATTACAAATCAGCTGCTCTACCACTGAGCTACACCAGCACAATAAATCATGGTAGCAAATTTTGTCAGTCTTTAGCAAGAGTAGTCATGCTTCTTTTGAGCAAATAGAGCAATTCCTAGTCTACTGAGGTACGATTAATAGTAATGTTGTGTATTCTGCCCAGATAAAAATGAAGGCATACT
>NZ_RSCK01000185.1:0-5742 GCF_003991895.1 Chroococcidiopsis cubana SAG 39.79 | reverse complement strand
TGTCACCCATCAGCAATACTTTACTTTTGACAAGGCATTTATGTATGGATAACCATACATCCTATTTAGGATTGCTATACAAGTAACGGAACAAAGAACTGGAATAAGGACTTGACTTAAAGGATAACTGCTCTTTTTTCCATGTATATACGCAAAGAAAGTCAAAGTTTTGAACAATTAATTAGAATCAGTAGATCGAAAATTCTCTAAGAAAGGCGTAGAGTCAGGCAAGCATTAATCAAAGTTGAGCCATAACCTTTCGCATAGTTGTTGCACGAGACTGATGTTTACGAAATACAGCATCACAACTAAGCTTTTTGATAGTAAACATATCGGTTGTGTTGCAAAAAGTATTTAAGGACAGAGGCTTTCCTATCACTCAGCTCTCGTTATGCCGCAACTCCAAAAATTTGGCACACGAACTCTACTTGACCTAAAATGTCACCTTTTTCTACTCCTTGAATTTGTCCTTTTCGGATCGTGTTCATCGCTTCATAACCTCTTATCGTTCGCCTCGCCGTGTTGAACGAGCCAAATCCCATCCCCGGATTGACTAATCGTTTGATAAATCGATGGTTCTACTCCAGGATATTATTGAGGTACTTAACTCTTCGTGGGTCAGTAGTTTCAGCAAGAGATTGGTCTTGCGTAAGTTCGTCAAAAGCCTTGGGATAAGCCGCATTCTTATCCACATTTATCACTCGCGGCTTGGAGTTGTGAGAAGCCTTTAAAGCCTTACGGAAAAATCGTTCTGCCGCCCGCGTATCCCGTCTGGCACTCAACATAAACTCGATGGTGTTGCCTGATGAATCCACAGCCCGATAGGGATATTTCCACTCGCCCTTGACTTCAATATAGTTTCGTCAACGCGCCAAGAATCATTAGTCGGTTCCAGGTAAGCTCTGCATCGCTTATCCAGTTGGGGTGCATAAGCCTGGACCCATCTATATACAGTTGTATGGTCCACCGTTAGTTCCTGTTCCAGCATCATTTTTTCAAGGTTATGGTAGCTCAGGGGATACCGCAAATACCACCGCACACACAGCAGGATGATGTCAGATTGGAAGTGACGCCACTTGAACGGATACTTGGGGTTCATGAATAGCGATGGCTGACGTTAGTAAGTACAAATACTATTTTTCCAGACCCGATCCAGTTTTTGCAACACAGCCACTTCAACAAAGCCAAATTCAGTTCTCTTTATATTTTCTTTACAAATCAGCTCTCATAAAAGCGAGACAATCAAGACTCTTAAACAGTTGCTTAACCTCACCATTCTCGGTAAAGCTTTTGGGCATGAAACATAATTTCTTCATGCGGTAATCGAATCTTTGCTGGCTGACGAGGATACGAATTTTCAATCACTTGTGTATCCTGCTCTACCACCGTTGTAACAGCATTCAACATCGATCGCTGCAATAACGTATTAAATATTGGATGATTGAACTTGGCATAGACTAGCACAAAAGTTTTTGTTCGCGTTTCTGTTTCTGGGTACAGCACATGCACTTGCAAGATCTTTCCCGGCGGGAAGCGGGTTCTAAATGTGGCTAATGCGGGAAAGGCATATTCTAAAGTTCCGGTATAGGACTTGGGTACGAATAGGAGAGCGGGATGGCGGCGGATATCGTTGAAGGTGGCATCGTTGCGATCGAGTTCTTGCACTACCTTTACCCAGTATCCCTCTTGCTCAAAAACGGGAATCCGATTGGCTTTTATGCCGAATAACTTCCGATGGGTACCCATCGGATGGTTATAGTCGTAGCCAATCAGCAGGTTATTTAGAAACGTTCCCCGAATGCTTTTTTCCCCAGCAACGCCCAGAAAAGTCATGCCATGACTCAGATTCTCAATTAGATCGGGTACTGGAATTTTGGTACTCAAGCCTCCATACGTCCAAATGCAGTCGCCTCTGACAATCAACGCTAAGGGAGGCGTAAGCGGTTGTACCCCAGTCTTGCCAGATTGGTGCAATCGTCCCTGTCCGTCAAACTCCAAGGCATGAAAGGGACAGGTAATGGTATTTCGTTCGTGGCAAATCCAACCATCCGACAGCGAAGCCTGCATATGCGGACAAATGTTATTTAGCGCAAACACCTCTCCCTGCGAGTTTTGCCAGAGGACGTAATCCTGCCCATTCAGCGAAACTTTATGAGGGTTGTCGATCCCCAGCATGGAACGGTGGGCAATCAACCAGGGCGCACCAGGAAGGATGGTTTTCATAACAGCTCGAAGAACAATTAAGGGATACGAAATTATGTACGCGATGAGAAAAGGGCAGTCTTAAAGAGTGGAGAAAGGAGCCGTCAAAGAACGGGGTAAATACATGCACCATTTGAGAACGATCGTTCTCGATTGTGGCAAATTTTCTACCACGGAGGTAGTAACAACTAAATAATCGCTGTAACGGCGAGTAAAGTCAAATCTTAGGATTACTGAATCAAAATATAGCAGTTCTAATTGATTTGTGAGAAGAACTACGAGACAATACGCCCAGGTGTACAAGTCTAAAAGCAAACAACGAGTAACTAGCAATTTCTCGCTGCGATCGCAAAACTGCAATAATTTATTGCTTTTAGCCCAGATGTGCGAAATTTCAGAAAAGCGATCTTCTGTCAAGCTGATTTAGCAACATAACTCTTGGCAATTAAACACGACTATGAAACAATTATTGGGAAAAAACTAGAGCAAGTAACCGTATTATCAATTTTGCTCTAAGTTAGAACCTGCGATCGCAAAGCCTCGCCTTCTCGATAGTTCGCAAGCTCCTCAATAGTTGCAAAAAACAAATAATATCGAGTTCGCTTGCATACATAGATGTTACTGCACAATGCTGATTCAAGAAATCAATTTAGCCTAAGCTATGCAAACCAACTTTTTTACCGCCGTCCTTTTACCGATAGGTCTAGCGACCGTGATGTTAGGCATGGGGCTAACCCTTGTGCCAGAAGACTTTCAACGAGTGACCCGCTATCCCAAAGCTGTCGCTATTGGTCTGGTCAGTCAATTGCTCTTTCTCCCCCTCGTTGGCTTTCTGATCGCTTCGATCGTACCCATGCGATCGGAAATTGCGGTGGGATTAATGATACTGGCTCTGTGTCCAGGCGGACCTTCTTCAAACATGATTACTTATTTGGCGAAAGGAGATGTCGCCCTTTCGGTGACTTTAACGGCTTTGAGTAGCGCCATTACTGTCTTCACGATTCCCATATTTGCAAATCTGTCACTGCGATATTTTGTCGGACAAAATGCAGCGATTGCGTTACCAGTTGGGCAAACCATGTTGCAAATTTTCGCGATCGCTATAGTTCCAGTTGGCTTGGGAATGCTGGTGCGGCAAAAGTTTCCCGACTTAGCCCGCCGACTAGAGAAGACCGCGAACCGTCTTGCCATTGCCTTTCTCGCTTTAATTATCTTGGCAATTATTATTCACGAGTGGAATCGCATCCCCTCTTTTATCGCCCAAGTCGGGATTGGGGTAGCACTGCTGAATATAATCTCAATGGCGATCGGCTTTTGGTTTGGTAGGTTATTTAATTTGACATTTGCCCAACGAATTTGTATTGCGATCGAAGTAGGAATTCAAAATGCGACGTTGGCGATCGCCATTACTGCTGGACTGTTAAACAATCCCGATATGGCTGTTCCTGCTGCCATTTACAGCTTATTTGCTTACGCTACTGCCATTCTGACCATTTTTTATGGCAGAAGAGTTGCCCAGAGGCGCGATCGAGCGGAGACTTCGCTAGCAAACAATCTCTCAGCTCGCCCTTAACCGAACGCGCTGCACGATAAAGTAAGACTACTAAATCTTTCGCAATCCTCTGACTTTACTTTAGCTCGAAGTTAAAACCCATGATGTTAAAGCCTCGCCTTCCCGATAGTTCGTCAGCTCCTCGCTGGCTGCAAAAAATCCAGTTTGTACGCAACTCGATCGCTTACATAGATTCTGCACAACGCTATGGAGACATTTTTAACGCTCCGGTAGTTGGGAATCACGATGTTGTTTTATTCGTCAGTAATCCTCAAGCACTACAGCGCATTTTTACGAGTGACACGAAGCAGTTTGTTGCGCCACCAAATCAAGTCTTACAACCGATTGTGGGAGATTACTCCATCTTTACCTTAGAGGATCCTCGCCATCGTCGAGAGCGTCGGTTGTTAATGCCGCCTTTTCATGGAGAACGGATGCAAACTTACGGACAATTGATCTGTGAATTAGTTGACAAAGCCATGAGTTCGCTGTCTATTGGCACTCGGTTTTCTGCCCGTACTTTGGCACAAGAGATCTCTTTAGAAGTGATTCTGAAAGTCGTTTTTGGGATTGATCGAGAAGACTGTTTCGATCGTCTCAAGTCGCTGATGACTAACTTCACAGATTCACTAGACCTGTCCGAAAATCAGCAAGCCAGTCCGTACAAAGCTTTGAGAACCAGCTTTGATATCTTCGTGAAAACGCATAAACTAGGGTTAGAGATAGTTGGTGATAGTTTAGCCCTAGAAACATACACGCCCTTGATTTGGTTGAATAGTGTAATTATCACTTTGAATTAAATTGGCAAAATTAAACTACCAATTCTTAATCTGACTAAACCGCAAACAGTCAGAATTATCTGCTCGTATACAGAAGTGGCTAGTCGAAACCTTTCAGATGCAATGCGGAAAATTTTTATGAGTCTAATTAAGTGTTCGACCAAAATTCGCTCTTTTGAAAAGGCTTTATTCTCTGCTTTTTGCTCAGGAGTTAGTTCTCGTTTTCGAGGTTTTTTGTGAGGTGTACTGATATTTTTACCACCTCGATCACCTTTGTCGCCTTTAAATGATTGTCGAGAAGAAAATCTTTGTGGTTGATTACGAAACAATGAAATGTCACTGGTTCGACCCTTTGCCCCCACTACTATATCGACAATATCTTTCGCGTTGGGTAGCGAAACTACCTGACTTTTCAGAGTATGGCGCTTCTTCTTACCCGAAAAATATTCTTGTTGCTCTTTGTTATCTTTAGGTCTCTGCCTGGGCTGTTCGTAGCTATCCACAATTAACTCAAAGTCCGTTAATAGCTCTCTGTACAATAGCAGCATCGCTCTCTTGACTTTCTACCTGTTCGAGTAGACTACAAGGCAAAACTTCCCGCAAGATTTTTAGCCAGCAATGAAAGGTATCATTCGCCTCAGTTTTCGAGACATTAAAGTACATTCCTAAAACTTCAAATGTTGGCATTTGTCTTAAGTAAAATAGACTCAAGCCTACTTCTTCTGGAATTGTTAGTTTCGGTTTACGTCCCCCACCTCTGGCGTTGAGTCGAACTTTCTGACGTTCTGTCTCAGCTTGTCTCTCTTTATGGCTCAATTCAACTTGTTTGACTAAGAAGAAGAATTGTTCATAGCTAATTCCCAATATTTGCTTGCTACGGTGTGGATATTTGTGAATATAATGAAGTGGATTTTTCATCATGGTAGACCAACGGTAGACACTCAATTTCCCGTTCTACCATTTTTTTTATCCAAATTTATATTTCGGACAGGTCTAATGTATTTTGTCCTTACCCCAGGAGAACGGCATGACACAGTTGTATTTCCAGCTTTAGCTAAAGGTGGAAAGGTCAAACGGCAAGGGCGGGGTAGACCGAAGCATCGTAGTCAGTATCTAGTAGGTGATCAAGCGGCATTGTCAACTTAATGGGATAAATCCGAAAATCGGCACGATAATTCCTGAGTAGCCAGCTTGGCTAATTTTAAGCAG
>NZ_RSCK01000184.1:0-5759 GCF_003991895.1 Chroococcidiopsis cubana SAG 39.79 | reverse complement strand
GTCTTTAGATATCCATCCTCATGGCTTGCCAGCTCTACCTCCTACTATTTTTTGAGCCGTCGAACTCACGTTGAACAAAGGAGCTAGTAAAGCAGGGGCTTCCGCAGGTAACATATCTGCTAGCACGTTGCCCGTGTTCTGCACCAAGCCCATTGGATAAGGAAAGCTCAGCTCCCCCCAATAGAAATCGCTGATGCAAATGGTCTTTTGATAAACATCTGAATTGAGCTTGGTACTCAGTTGCACCATCGCCGTGCAGTTGTGCTTCATCAGGTTCCGCCCTACCTGACCGGAACTGTTTGCCAGCCCGCTAGGATGCCGATCGTTTCGCGATCGCAACAGCAACGCTGCTGAATTAATTGCACCACAGGCAACTACGACAATATCGCTTGTGAAAAATTGATGCTCTCCATCAATTTCCGCTTCAACACGAGCGATCTCTCGACCAGAGGGACTGGTGTGCAGGCGCGTTACTTTGGCTGCTACGAGCAAGGTAACGTTTGTGCGATCGCGAATTGGTTGAATGCAGTTAACTTCAGCATCTGCTTTGCCGCGAGTTAAGCAGGGAAATCCATCACACGTATTGCAGCGAATACAGTTCTCCAAGCTGCGATCGACTTCATTGAGTTTCAGTCCCAAAGGTAGGTTAAATGGATGTAAACCTACCTGGGTTAGCAAATTGGCAAGTTCTTGCATCCGAGGTTCGTGGCGTACCGCAGGGTAGGGATAAGGCAAGCTTCGAGGTGGCTCAGTCGGGTCGATACCAGACTGCCCATGCACGTCGTACAATTCTTCTGCGCGATCGTAATAGGGTTCAAAGTCACGGTATTTCAGCGCCCACTCTGGCGAAATACCCTCTTTATGTTCGACCTGCTCAAAATCCCGTTCTCGCAATCGCAGTAAAGCCGCACCGTAAACTTTAGTATTGCCACCTACCCAGTAGCCAGTTGCGGGACGAAAAGTTTTGCCGTTCGTGTCATGCCAGCGTTCCTGGGTGTGATACCGCTCTCGTTGATAAACTTCTAAAGCACTCCAGTTCTCTTTCTCGATGGGTAAAAATGTGCCTCGCTCCAAAATCAAAATCTTTTTACCACTAAAAGCGAGACGATACGCCAGCGTACCACCGCCTGCTCCCGTTCCAATGATAATGACATCGTAATGTTGTGCGGTCATGAGTGAGTTCCTCTGAGCTAGAGAATAGGGGTCAGCGGTTAGAACACGCAAGAAGTCACATTCGGGACTTCATCAAAACTAATCAGGACGAAGTGGTTAGGGTTTTCCAAAAGTGTTTTGGAAACCAGAAAAGCCGCGATCGTCCAAGTCTGATATTTTCTCGCTGCTTTACGGCGATCGACGCTTCTGGCAGAGATGGTGCCTTGATTGTGGCTCATAAAATAGATCGAAAGATGATGAAACACTCAGAAAATTCACGTAAAAAGCTGATATGTGTATGAAAAGTAGCTGAGGAGTTTCCGATCGATCTCTCATATCGAGATATTTCGTCCGCTAAATTGGCTTTCACGGCAAGAGAGTATACTTTTATTCATCAAGATTCGAGTCGCTAAGGATCGATTATCGTGCAGCCTGAAGCACAGCAGGATGGAGTCAATGTAGCAGCCTTTGGACATCCAAAACAGCGCGTTTTAGAGGTTTTATCCTCCCTCAGCTATCGGACTGGCGAACTAAGTAGCTACCTGCTAGAAATTGCCCAAGGCGTGAGCGAACTAAAGAACTTTAGTTATGGGTTTAATGCCCGTTAAAAACCAACAATTATGTCGAGATACTACGCGGATGGACACAATTGTCAGCGTGCAATTACCCGTAGCACATTGTATCATTTGATATTACTCTCGCAATACATAGCCGACACCACGCACGGTGTGGAGCAAACGCTTTTCGTTGTTTTCTTCCAGTTTCAGGCGCAGGTAGCGAATATAAACTTCAATCACGTTGGAATCGCCTACAAAGTCATAACCCCAAACCTTTTCTAAAATTTGGTCTCTGGTAAATACCTGACGCGGATGGCTGAGGAGGTATTCTAGTAGATCGAATTCTTTGACAGTTAGCTCAATTGCTCGTTGACCGCGCAACACTTCGCGAGTTCGGCGATTCAAGCTTAAATCCTCAAATTGCATCAAATCTAAGTCTGGTTCGCTGGTACGGCGCAGATGGGCGCGAATTCGGGCAAGTAATTCCTCAATGCTGAATGGTTTAACTACGTAGTCATCAGCACCAGCATCCAATCCAGCAACGCGATCGCCTACCTCATCTCTTGCCGTTAATAAAATCACGGGGATCTTGTTGCCAGTAGCACGCAGACGACGACATAGTTCCACTCCAGTTAACCCTGGTAGCATCCAATCCAGAATTGCCAGATCGAAAGCTGACTCTCGTGCTAAAGTCAGTCCTGCCACACCATCGTGCGCTACGCTGACGCAATAACCTTCGCTGTTCAATTCCAGTTCCAGGAATCGAGCCAGTTTGACTTCATCTTCAACTAGGAGAATATGTGCTGTCACGGTCTTATTCCTAATCAATGATGTTTTGTTGCTGATGAGGAGTCACGAGCATCTGTTTCTTCCATCTCATCCATATTGCCACGCTACCCAATTCGAGCCGAAAAATAATAGCGATGTCTACTTGAGTAATTTTTCCATGAGACTTATTATCGCAACTCATATCTACACAGAAGTTATCCGATTTCCGTTCGAGTAGGGGCGATCGCAGTACGTAGAATATCTGCTGCTAGTTTAAACTTCAATTTGCTCGTAAGCGGATAACTGGGGCGCTTTATCCCGTCCTTCGTACTCGCCAAACTGCCCGATTAGCTTTGCGACTAAACCCGTCCATCCAGTTTGATGACTAGCACCAATTCCCGCGCCGTTATCACCGTGGAAGTATTCGTAAAATAGAATCAAATCTTGCCAATAGGGATCGGTTTGGAACTTTTGGGTTCCACCATAAACGGGTCGATAACCAGATGTGTTTTTCAGAAAAATCTGAATTAACCTTTGGGATAATTCAGCAGCGACTTCCCACAAAGTCATCATTTGACCGGAACCCGTAGGGCATTCAACCTGGAAATCGTCTCCCAGATAATAATGAAACTTTTGTAGGGATTCAATCAGGAGAAAATTCACGGGAAACCAAACGGGACCGCGCCAATTAGAATTACCCCCAAACAAACCGCTACTAGACTCTGCCGGTTCGTAATCAACTCGAAATTGAGTGCCATTGACATGAAAAATATAGGGATGTTCGGCATGGTAGCGAGAGATTGCCCGAATGCCATAATCTCCCAAAAACTCAGTTTCATCCAGCATCTTTTGCAGAATTCGCCGTAGCCGATCGCGGTAGACAATGGCTAGCAATCTACGCTCTCCTACTCCCTCGCTTTTCATACAAGCAATATTTTGAGTCAGATCGGGGCGATTTTGAATAAACCACTCCACTCGCTTTTTAAAGCCTGGAAGTTTTTGTAGCGTTTCTGGCTCGATGGTTTCTACCGCAAATAGCGGAATCAGCCCCACAAGACTTCGCACTTTCAAAGCAATCTGTCGATCGTTAGGTAAATGCAAGACATCGTAATAAAATCCATCTGCTTCATCCCAAAGAGATGCTTCCATTTCGCCAATGTGATTCATGGCATCAGCAATATAGAGAAAATGCTCGAAAAATTTGGTAGCGATGTCTTCGTATACAGGATTGGTTTGTGCTAGTTCTAAGGCGATTGCCAGCATATTCAAACAATACATCCCCATCCAACTCGTCCCATCGGATTGATCGATATGTCCGCCCGTTGGGAGAACGGCACTGCGATCGAACACGCCAATATTATCTAATCCCAGAAATCCTCCTTGAAAGACATTTTTACCCTCGATATCTTTACGATTTACCCACCAAGTAAAATTGAGCATCAATTTCTGAAACACTCGCTCTAAAAAAGCGCGATCGCTACGTCCATAAATCTTTTGTTCGATTTTGTAGACGCGCCAGGTTGCCCAAGCATGGACGGGAGGGTTAACATCTCCAAATGCCCATTCATAAGCAGGAATTTGCCCGTTCGGATGCATATACCATTCCCGCGTCATCACGTCTAATTGGTATTTGGCAAAATCTGGGTCGATCGTTGCTAAAGGAATAGCGTGAAAGGCGAGATCCCAAGCGGCAAACCAAGGATATTCCCACTTATCGGGCATAGAAAGAATATCGTCGCTGTAAAAGTGAAACCATTCATGATTTCTGGCTTTTTTGCGATCGCGTGGCGGTGGGGGTGCAGATGGATCGCCCTTGAGTCAATCTTCGACAATATAGTGGTAGTATTGCTTGCTCCAAAGCATTCCGGCAAATGCTTGGCGTTGCACGTTACGCATATCCTCGCCCAGTGGAAAGGGAGTAATGCGTTGATAAAATTCGTCGGCTTCTCGCTGGCGGGTGGAAAAGATTGCATCGAATGCCGCAAATGGAGATCCCCCCAACCCCCCTTGAGAAGGGGGGTAAGACGATCCCCCCAACCCCCCTTGAGAAGGGGGGTAAGACGATCCCCCCAACCCCCCTTGAGAAGGGGGGCAATCAGATCCTTCTAATCCCGCTTGAGAAGGGGGGCAAAGAGATATATCGCTTAGTCGCAATTTAATAATTTGAGTTTCGCCTGCACTGATAGTTAATAGATAATGAGCCGCAGCTTTAGTGCCAAATTGATTTGGGTTTACTGCCTCCTTTCGACCCTGCACGATGTAGTCATTAATGCCATCTTTGACGTAAGCAGAAGCATTAGGGACATTAAATAATCGTTCGGTATTCGTTTCATTTTCTGTAAATAAAAGCTCCGTTTCCCCCTGACAATACAAATATCTTTTTCCCAAAGTGGGATGAAAAGCCGCGATCGCGCTTAAACCGTTACCAGATTCAATTTTTTGTAGAATCGGCTTGTTCTCGTCTTTAGTCCAAGACCAAGTGTTACGAAACCATAGTGTTGGTAAAATATGTAGCGTTTTCGCTTCTGCTCCCCTGTTGATTACCTGAATTTGAATCAGAATATCTTCAGCAGAATGCTTGGCATATTCGACGAAGACATCAAAGTAACGATTTTCATCGAAGATACCTGTATCTATTAGTTCAAGTTCTGGTTCTCTACGATTTCTGCGTCTATTTTCTTCCAGTATTTGAGTGTAAGGAAATGCTTGATGCGGGTATTTGTACAGTGCTTTCATGTAAGAATGAGTCGGGGTATTGTCAAGGTAAAAGTAATATTCTTTGACATCTTCTCCATGATTTCCTTCATTACCTGTCAGACCAAAAAGCCTTTCTTTGAGAATCGGATCTTCACCATTCCAAAGCGCAATCGCAAAGCACAATCTTTGATGGTTGTCGGAAATTCCAGCGATGCCATCTTCACCCCAGCGGTAAGCACGCGATCGCGCTTGGTCGTGGGTAAAGTAGTCCCAGGCAGTACCATAAGCGCTATAGTCTTCGCGGACTGTACCCCATTGGCGATCGCTCAAGTATGGACCCCATTTGCGCCAGTGCGTTTCGTGCGTCAGGGCTGCTTTTAACCTGATTTCTTCTTGAGTTAAGGTTGTCATAATAAGTCTTCTTTGCAAAAGTCAAGGCTACCATCAAGATTTAACTACTTCTCTACTAACCGCATGACGTGACCATCGGGATCTCGGACTAAAAACCGAATGGCACTAAGAAAAGCGAAAAGTAAGGTGTGTTAAGCATTACAAGCGTTAATAGCAGAGAGGTGGGCAGGGGGA
>NZ_RSCK01000183.1:0-5826 GCF_003991895.1 Chroococcidiopsis cubana SAG 39.79 | reverse complement strand
AGGCTTTGCTCCTACAAGGTTGAGCGCATAATTGCATCTTAGCTCAACTGGTATTCTGTTTGATAGAAACCGCCTTAATCATCGCTTTGGAGGGAATTATGCTACTTCAAGATCAACAGGTTGTCATTATTGGAGCAAGTTCTGGAATGGGACTTGCCACAGCAAAAGCGGCGGCTGAAGCAGGCGCAAAAGTAACATTAGCCGCACGAAAGCAAGATAGACTAGAACGAGCTGCGCTCGAAATCGGACAGGGATCGCAAGCGATCGTTGCCGACATTGGCGACGAACGGGCAATCAAATCGCTGTTTGCCCAAGTTAGAAGTGTAGATCATTTAGTCACGACGGCTGCCGACTTGACATTCGCATCGATCGAGCAACTCAGTAGTGATGATGCTCAAAGAATTGTCACCAGCAAGATTCTCGGACCATTCTACGCGGTCAAACACGCTGCGCCTCGCTTGAGCAGGACGGGTTCAATCACTTTCTTTTCGGGTTTTTCAGCCTGGAAACCCATTCCTAAGACTGCGTTAATTGCGGCGGTTGATGGCGCACTGGCTGCTTTTTGTCGCTCACTCGCAGTCGAGCTTGCACCCATTCGCGTCAATGTCATGGCACCTGGCGTTGTTGAAACTCCCATGTGGCAAGGTGTGCCGGAAGAACAGCGGAAAGCGTTTCTTACAACCGTGAGCGAACAACTCCCCGTTGGCAGAATTGGGTCACTAGCAGATATGGCAAATGCAGCGCTTTATTTGATGCAGAACAGCTTCATTACAGGAACCATCCTGCATGTGGATGGAGGACATCAACTCGTTTGATTAATTTGGAGGAATACAAGATGAAAGTTTTAATTCGAGCGATCGTAAGTTTTTTCGTTTTCGTTGTGGATGTTGTGTACAGCAATCGTTCCTATGCTCGGTTTTATGTACTAGAAACGATCGCCCGTGTGCCTTACTTCTCTTATCTCTCGGTGCTGCATTTGTATGAAACGCTAGGTTACTGGCGCAAAGCAGACTGGTTAAAAGTTCATTTTGCCCAAACCTGGAACGAACTGCATCATCTGTTGATTATGGAATCACTCGGCGGCAATCGGTTGTGGATCGATCGCTTTGTTGCGAAACACATTGCAGTTGCATACTATTGGGTTGTCGTGCCGCTCTATATGGCGTTACCTAAGTATGCCTATTACTTGATGGAACTGATCGAGAATCATGCTTATCACACCTACAATGGCTACTTGAACGAACATGAAATAGAACTCAAAACGCAGCCTGCTCCCCAGATTGCGATCGACTACTACCGAGATGGCGATTTGTATATGTTTGAAGAAGTTCAGACCACACCAGATTCTACCTTTCGCCGTCCTCATGTCAATACTCTCTATGACGTATTTGTGAATATTCGTGATGATGAATGTGAGCACGTAAAAACGATGGTGGCACTTCAGCAACTGGATGCACGACCTGAAGGGGTGACAAAGAGCCTATAAAGCAGACTGGATAAGAGCCATAGCCCGTAGACCTTTCTGAAAATAGGGTAGCTTACTAGGTTTTAAACGTATGAATTCATCAGCTAAATCAATCCAAAATTCCATCGCGCCTACCCATAGCTGACCATATAAGCCAACCCAAAAAGAGCTATGTCGGCGGTAAGAGCGCTGTAGTTCTGTGAGACGACCAAGATATTTTTGTACTCCGATTGGACGGAAACTACGACCAGCTAAAACGGCACAAGTATAGGCAATAGCGATTAATAAAATTATGGCAATTAAGCGTTGTCCTTCTGCATAAGTTGACTCCAGATTGTAGCCGCCTGTTTTACAATCTTTAAACATTGCTTCAATTCCACTGCGGCATTTAAATGCTTTAATTGCTGCCTTCGTACTCGGAAGATTGGTTCAGAGATACCAGCCAGAGGGTTCGACTTTTCCACGATATTTACGCGGGTAATATCCAGCTAAATTAAATGTGGCAAATCCTTTCTGTTTGGTGAATTGAACCTGTTCAAAGAAGAAGGAAACCCCAGGTACTAATCCTAATACCGCTAGCCGTTGGAATGAAGAATTTGGTAGACGAACATAAGTCCCTTTTTTTTGGCGTAGCACGAAATCAATTCCCTTGGCCTGTAACCAGTTGGCTAGTTTGATACTGTGAAATTCACGGTCGCCTAGCACCAGAATTTGGTAGCCCTTAAATAAGCGTAACAGTGGACGAATCAATGCTTTCTGTTCGCTCAGATTGCTACAGCCTCTTTTCGCTAAAGATTGCCAAAAAATTGGAATGGCACGTTTGTCTTCAATTAAGCTAATAACAAATACATTCTGATTCCGCCACTGTGTTCGATCTATGGCAAAGATTAGTCGGTTGCCTTTTTTAAGTTTTCGCTCTTTTACCCACTGTTTCAACAAGGGAAACCAGATTAATTGAATACTCAACTGTGGCAAACTCAGAAACCTTTGAATGCTGCGACGACGACTTTCAAACAGAATTGGTTGTGGAAACACTGTGGCTAACTTTTCAATCGTCACTGTTTTATGGAATTGTAGTAGCAGTACCAAAATTTGTACCATTTTGTACTGTGTGGGAGTCAGGAGTTTTTGAAAACAGTTTTGGTAGAATGAAGGCATCATTTTCAATTGGTAGGTCTTGTTGCAAATACTTGACCTATCTTTTTCTACCTCAAAAGCGTACCATCCTCATCAGTCAACCGCTCCAGCTCCCTTGTCACCCCTTCAGCCAAATTACTTCAATGAAAGCTCCGAGGATACTTAACAAGGTTGTTTTGGGAAGATGACACCCTAGTAACTATGACGTACAACTTTAGTAATTGCACCAGCAGCTAAACTCAAAATCGATCGAGCAATAATATTCATCGTTTTTACTGCTTTAATAACTTTATATTAGAAAACAATTGTATCAATTCAAACATACATTTTGCTCTTCCATACGGAGGAAAAATGAGAGCCTCAAGAAGTATGTGCTTTGAGAGTACCGCTTCCCTGGTTGCAGTTCCCACTCACAGTCTATCTAGTAACTGCGATCGCGGTTTTCGTCAATGACATCTGACAAAACATCAGACAGCTAAATCCAAGGCTAAAGGGTTAGCAGTGCCGAGTCTTGGAAATGTTCCATTACTCGGCAATTGTGGCATGAGATACTGTTATTGTTAGCAGATGAAGGTCGAGCGGGGATCGATTACCTGGTTTGATTAATTAATGTTGAATGTCAGTTATTTGACTCAGGGCGCGGTATAAAGAGCGCAGCAGAATAAATAGTTATGTAGGGGTAGCAAATAATTGCAGGAGAGTAGAATATGTCTAATTCAAGTGTTGCCAAAGGTAGCTGTTTATGCGGAGCGGTAAGCCTTTCTACAACCAGCATGAACGATCGCGTAGGGGCGTGTCATTGTAGTATGTGTAGAAAGTGGGGTGGAGGAGCTTTGTTAGTAGTTGAGTGTGGCAGCGATGTCAGCTTTAAGGGTGAAGAAAATATTGGGATTTATCAATCTTCAGAATGGGCGGAGCGCGGATTCTGTAAACAGTGTGGTAGTCATCTGTTTTACAGATTGAAACAAAATCAACAATACTACATTCCAGCAGGAATTTTTGATAATGATGAAGGTCTTGTGTTCGAGCATCAAGTTTTTATCGACGAAAAACCAGCATATTACTCCTTTGCCAATCAAACTAAGAACATGACAGGGGCAGAGTTATTTGCCTAGTTTGCACCTCCATCATCCCAGTCATGACATTAGGACAAAAAGCAGTCACGAATCTACGCGCTCACTTATGAGTATTTCATGACAAGTTTTCGATCGTTGTTGCCAACACGTATGCGCGGCGAGCATTTGCTGACTATGAGGGCTGAACTTCGCGCCGCCGACGCTCCAGAAATCGGCGCTCGCTGTCATTGGTGACCAGTGACAGTGCCCGCGTGTAGCTCAAAGCAGCTGAGTCTAAGGCTCCCACACGTCGCAGCAGATCGGCACGGGTAGCGTGGAACAGGTGATAGTCGTCGAGTTGGGTAGCAAGCGCATCGACCAGTTCGAGCGCCGCTGAAGCTCCTTCTACCATCGCGATCGCCACCGCCCGATTCAACGACACGATCGGCGAAGGCTGCAAGCGTTGGAGCAAATCGTAGAGTCTCGCGATCTGCGCCCAGTCTGTTTCTTCGGCTCGCGGCGCTTGACAGTGGAGCGCCGCGATCGCCGCTTGCAATGCAAAAACACCCGTGCCGCCGCGCAATGCCTCTTCCACTAGTGGCAACGCTTGGGCAATTTGTTGTTGGTTCCAGCGTTGACGGTTCTGATCTTCGAGCAGCACCAGATCGCCTGCTTCGTCCAACCGAGCATCGCGCCGCGAGTCGTGCAGCAACATCAGTGCCACCAGTGCCGTGACTTCTGAGGGTGGTTGCGGTAACATCAACGTCCGTACCAGTTGCCCCAGCCGAATCGCTTCCGTGCAGAGGTCAGCCCTCACCATTGCCTCGCCTTTGGTTGCCGCATAACCTTCGTTAAAAATCAGATAAATCGTTGTTAGCACCGCATCTATCCGTGGGGATAGATCGCCGATCTCTGGTACTTTGTAGGGAATTCCTGCATCCCGAATCTTGCGCTTGGCACGCACGAGCCGTTGCGCCATCGTCGCTGTGGGGACGAGAAACGCGCGGGCAATCTCATCTGTCTCCAGTCCACCCAACATTCGCAGCGTCAGAGCAACCTGAGCCTCGATCGCCAGTGCTGGGTGGCAACACGTAAAGATGAGACGTAAGCGATCGTCTGGAATTTCGTCACTATCGTATCTCGGCTCCTCGCTGGTGGGAATTAACCCAGATGCCGCGTACCATTCTAGTTTTTCTGCCAGCCGTGTCCGGCGGCGAAGGCGATCGATCGCTTTGTACCGAGCTGTCTTAATAATTCAGGCACGAGGGAGAGCGGGAATGCCGCTAGAGTGCCACTGACTCGCGGCGGCTGTAAATGCTTCCTGTGCTGCTTCTTCGGCTAGGTCAAAATCACCAACTAGTCGGATTAACGTAGCGACGATTCGCCCCCACTCAGCCCGATAAACGGAGGCGATCGCCTGGGTGACATCTGCTGACTTCGCGTTTGGAGTCATACCCAATTAAAAGATTTTTGGCAAGGTGTCGATTTGAGCAATTACCGTTCGACTAACTGATAAAGGGAAAAACGCGGGTAAATCATGCTCGGATCTGATGATAAAAAATTTTTGGCATGGTGTCGAATTGAGCGATCTCCGTTCGACTAACTGATAAAGGGAAAAATGGAGGCAACCTAATGAAATACGTGCTGTTGATTTACATGGAAGAAGATGCTCTGAGCGAAACCGAGCGGCAGCATTGTTATGTAGAATCGGCACAACTCGCGCAGCAGCTCAACTCACGCGGACAGTATCTCGCCACCGCCCCGCTCCAGCCTGTAGCGACAGCCACCAGCGTCCGAGTCCGCGACGGCAAGCCGCTAGTAACCGACGGACCCTTCGCCGAAACCCGCGAACAATTGGGAGGATTTTTCCTGATCGATGCTCGGGATCTCGACGAAGCGATCGCGATCGCTACTCAAATTCCAGGTGCAAAAGTCGGCACTGTCGAAATCCGCCCCGCGATCGAAGTTGCGGGTTTACCAGAGAGTTAGTGTCTGCTGGTTTCAGCTCGCCCCAGTTTTGTCAATAGTCCCGCTCCAACTGTCCGGAACCTTTCCCCCACAAACTGAAAACTCAAGGAGATACTTCGATGCAGGGCAAACGCATCTAAATTTATACCAAGCTTAAAGTGATATTCTGGAACAAATACTTTTATGGAGAAATAAGCGTCT
>NZ_RSCK01000182.1:0-5887 GCF_003991895.1 Chroococcidiopsis cubana SAG 39.79 | reverse complement strand
TAAATCTCCAGGGCTACAACTTATGCCACATCAAAATTCCAATCCAGATATTTATGGTGGTATTGTGGTTGGCGCATCGAGCTAGATATAAGACACCTCAAAACTACCCTGGGAATGGATGTCCTCCGGTGTAAAACTCCTTCTATGGTACGCAAAGAAATTTATGTTTATTTGTTAGCGTACAACTTGCTCCGCAGTTTGATGTGGGTAGCTGGTACTACTTATGGTTCGCCTCCATTGCGTTTATCTTTACAAGGAACTCGTCATCATTTAGGTAATTTTATTCCCGAATTATTAGCCGCAACTTCAACACAACGCGAGCGAATTTATCGCACTTTGCTAAAAGTTATTGCCCATAAGTCAGTTCCCCTTCGCCCAGGAAGAAGTGAACCACGAGTTCGCAAACGTCGCCCTAAGTCTTATCCGTTAATGAAACAACCTAGATCTGTGTTACGCAACCAATTACAAACTGCTTGAATCATAAGCGTTTCAGCTTATCTTAGTGCCATTCGTGCATAACACGCTCTAGAATTGCTGGTGTGCGACTGAACAAACGCTATCTCGTCTGAGGTAGGGGTATAAAGGTCTGCAAGTTCTTTAGCGGTAGGTTGTGACTTGAAGCGAGGATAGGCAGTACGATCGATTACGGTCATGGAGCGGATGATGGAAGATAAGTAGAGCTATTGAGGTATAGACTGTTCTGGTCTAGTAAGTCATGTCGAAGCTACGCTCCCTACTAGTTTTGGGTTTTGTTTATTCAGCAACAGCAAACAGTTATAATTGGCAATTTTCAATGGCTCGCATCCGACAAATTAGCAGCATCAAACAACGATTGTTGTCTAGCTATTACGCGATCGCGCAGAAAGAGCAATGTCTCATCTTTGATACCAACGGTAGCTAGTCCATCAATTGTTTGCAGGAAATAATCGGCACAGGAGCCAAGCTGTCCGCTTGCTGTGGCAAGGCTCTCGATCGTCATTTCCAAGGATAAGCTGCCTGTGTAAAGTGGGTGCTGTTGATTAATCACAAAAGCAATTGCCTCGACCGCTTGCTCTCCACTAAACACCTTGACCCATTGAGGAATATAAGCCCCTACGACCATTTCTCGTTGCCAAAGTAATTGTAATTCTGCGGCAACATCACTAGCAGCAATTCGGTAGGCAACACCACAGCAACTTTCCCCACAATCGAGTCCTAGAATTAAGCCAGGATTCTCTGGAGTTCCACGACCCACTGGAGCCGAGAGGCAGAATCGGCGATGCCAACCCGAAAGTTTAACCACACGGGCTTCTACGAATTTGAAACACGGACTCCAAATCAACGAACCGTAGGCAAAAATCCAAAGGTCGGTATTGGGTGGGTGAGCTTGCAGGGTAGTTGTTATTGATGCTTGTAATTGGGCTTCACTTAACAAATAGGGTGTTAACTCAGAAGACTGTAAAACCATTGCTTGTAAGCGTCCAGTTTTGAGATCCGCTCGTGTAAGTGACATCGCGCAAACTCTACTTTGATTAAAGATGAATACAGTGACAAATTAGTGCAATACCTTGGTGTGCCAGCCTTGGTGATAGTGGGTTGTTAATCCTTTGCCATCAAATTCCACTGTCGAAATTCTAGCCTGTAGAATGCGGTTACCGTTAGGATTAAACTCGATTGTCCGATAAGACTCCCACTCTAGGCTGTCAATGATGGACTGAGGTAGTCTAGCAGCCCAAGTTGTTTTAGGCAGAACATCGTACTCAATTTGCCAGCGAAATACGCCGTATTTTCCTGCAACTCCTAACAATTCCGTCTGCCCGTCGTGGTTCTGTTGAGTGCGGATCATGGACATGTATTTACGAATTTCTTCATGTCCTACACCTTGACTGAAAGGAGTTGCATGATAAATTCCCTTTGGTACAAATAGCTCGACAACTTGCTCGACGGCTGCCTTGTCTGCGGCTTGCCAGCTTTGTATCCAGACGTTCATAAAATGTTCAGTCCACTGCAAAACGTGGTCTACCTGTGTCATCTTGCCCTCGGTTCGCTTTATGCTGCTTGCAATTGTAGTGCGGGATAGCTGGTATAGCCTTGTTTTTCGGGCGTATGGAATGAAACAGATCGTTCATGGGTCATGGGTGTTCCTCCTAGTGTTGCGATAGTAGTTTTACGGTGATTTGTGAGACTGTAAAGAAAAAGTAGTTACTAACCAGAGCAAAGATTGGTTAACATAAAAAGGTAGCTAAGTCTGGAGTGGGCAATGAAACTCAAAGACGCTCGCCATATGTCAGCTTCTGCCCAAGAAGCACTGCGATATCGAGTCGTAAATGCAATTGAAAATGGCATGAGTAAATCAGAGGCATCTCGTGTGTTTCAAGTGTCGCGCACGGCAATACATCATTGGACAAAAGCTACAGCAACTGAAGGCTCAAAGGCATTAAAAGCCAAAAAGCGTGGGCCCCGCTCCAGTTCGCGGCTGCTGCCCCATCAAGCAGCAACGGCGGTACGGCTAATGGAGTTGCAGTGTCCAGATCAATTAGGTTTACCGTTCTACTTATGGACTCGTGAAGCAGTGCAACAATTTCTCCTCAGACGCTTTGAGTTATCAGTGTCGGTGTGGACAGTGGGACGGTATCTGAAAAAATGGGGTTTTACACCACAGAAGCCGTTGCGCCGTGCTTACGAGCAAGACCCACTAGCAGTCAAGCACTGGCTAGAAACGGAGTATCCACAGATCTGTCGTACTGCTGAGCGTGAGAATGCAGAAATTCATTGGGGTGACTATATGGTTGTCCGCTCTGACTACCAAACAGGGCGTTCCTACGGTCGAGTCGGGCAAACGCCAGTCGTACCAGGAACGGGTAAGCGCTTTAGCTGTAATATGATTTCGACCATCACAAATCGTGGCAAGCTGTGCTTTAAGCTGTTCACACAACGTTTTGACTCTGCTGTGATGCTTGATTTTTTACGTCGTTTGATTCGTCACAGCTCCCAAAAGGTGTTTTTGATTGTGGATGGTCACCCGGTACATCGGTCGAGAGCAGTCCACCAATGGCTAGCAAAACATGCAGATCGCATCCACTTATTTTTCTTGCCTGCTTACAGTCCCGAGTTGAATCCCGACGAATTACTTAACCATGATGTTAAAGCCAATGCTGTCGGACGGCAACGTGCCAAAAATAAAACTGAGATGATTGATAATCTCCGCAGCTATTTACGTAGTACACAACGTTACCCTCACGTCGTGCAAAACTTCTTTCGTGAGAAACATGTTGCTTACGCCGCCGCCTGACTGTTCACTATTCTCTGCTCTGATTAGTAAGCTTCACAATTGAGCTTCACATCACCTGTGAATCCGATTCACAGGTGACGTGAGCAGATGGTGTCGCTTTTAGATCGCGACGGCGAATCATGGCGAAGGTAATAACAGAACCAATGAAGGCGATCGCAGTTGCCACGAGAATGATGAAATTCAGTCCATCGAGGAAACTTGCGTTCGCAATATTTGTAAATTGAGGTTGTAGCGATGGCGGAACTGAGTTGACTGCACCCGAAATATTTCCAAGCGCAAGATAGTTTGCAAGCTGGTGCAAATTTAGATCGGATGGAATCCCTGCGGTTTGTTGCAGGCTGTTCTGAATTGTATATGCAAGCAATGCCCCCAAAAGCGCAATACCTAGCGTGAACGATCCATGCCGGAAGGTCATATTGATGCCCGATGCCATACCGCTCCGTTCTGCAGGAACGACCGCGATCGCCACATTGCTCATCTCAGCATTAATTAATCCGGCTCCTACCCCAGCTACCAAGAAACCCGGCAGCAAATGACCCAACCCGGAGTTCGGTGTGATACCATACATCAGCGCAAAACCAAGTCCAACTACGGCTAGCCCACTACCAAGTAAGACTCGTGCGGGTAATTTCTCTGCCAGTTTTGCACCCACTGGAGGCAGAATCAGCATCGGCAGGGTCAGTGGTAGCAGTGACAGCCCAGCCTGAGTTGCTGACAAACCCAAAACGTTCTGGAAATAGGGCGGAAGATAAATAATCATTGCCCAGTAGGACATGCTGTTAGCAACGCCTAAAACTGATGCGCCTGTGAAGGTAGGAATGGCAAAAAGCTTGAGGTCAAACATAGGGCGAGCATGTCTGAGTTCCACCACAATGAATGCAATCAGCAACGCAAAGGCACCCACGAGGGTTTGCTGAATGATGGCGCTTGTCCAACCTAAATCGTTGCCTTGAATGACTGCAAAAGATACCAGTAATAATGCACCTGTGAATGTAATTAGCCCAGATCGATCGAGCGTTTCAGCTTCTGGGTCGCGGGACTCCTCAAGCTTCAACACAGATAAGGCAACTAAAGCAACTACGATCGGCACGTTCAATAAGAAGATCCAGCGCCAGCCTAATTGATCGACGAGAAACCCACCAATCATTGGACCAAAAGCGGCACCAATGCCAATGAAGACTCCCCAAATCCCAAAAGCGGCAGCGCGTTCTGGACCTTGATAACGGTGTGAGAGAATCGCGACGGCAGTGATTAGCATTCCACCTGCGGCAACGCCTTGAATGGCTCTTGTCAGGATCAACAACAGCGCATCACTGGCTAATCCACACAAGAGCGAGGTGATGCCGAAGGCAACCAAGGACCAAACGAATACCTTTCGCCGACCAAGGCGATCGGCAAGGGTACCAGTTGCCATCAGAACTACAGTGTAAGCAATGTTGTAAGTATTCACAATCCATTGCAACTCGGTAAAGTTAGAGTGCAATTCGCGTTCGATGTCGGGAAGCGCAATCGCAATAATCGTCACATCGAGTGGCACTAGAAATGTAGCAACACAAGTCACGAGTAGAGTTGCCCAATGTTTCTGAGGGGAAGGCGTTGATTTGTGGAGCGAAATTTGTTTATCCATCGCCGAATCTCCAAAGTTCAAAAAAGCCATGCAAAATCGAGGGTTGTTGCGGTTCTTGCAACTTAAAACCACTAACCGTGAGCAACAGAACTGCCAACTAGTTTAAAAGCTTGTCTCGATGCGGGATGCAATCGATATTTTTAGATTAGCTGGTGCTGGAGAGAAGAAAAAGGTGCTAGAGTTCACAACACTTGTTCTTAATTTTCACAAATTAAATACAATGGTAAGCAAAATCAATAGCGAAACTTATCTCGGTGTTTGAGTGCAAAGTCTTTCCAGTAGTTGGGTTTGCGCCCAGTAATGGACTCAAAATTGTCAAATGTATCAGCCGCTTCTGACATTGTTCCTGTGGTGAGACGGCGATTCACATCCACTGCACAACGAGCGTAAGCAGGTTCCATCCCTACACTGAGTAACTGTGCCAGTAAATCATCCGGAGACTGAGCTTGATAGCGATAAGGTTGTCCGAGTGATTGCGTCAATACTTCGGCAATTTCATCTCCAGTCAGTGCTTCGACTGCTAGAGGAATGATTTGTCCTGCGTATCGCTCGGGCGATCTCAATACCGTTGCTGCTACTAAGGCAATATCATCGGCATCAATCCAACCCAGGCGCGCCTCACCAAAGAATTGATGGATTACTCCTGGATTGTTTGTATTGGGAAGCCGCAGAAGATTCTGCATGAAATAGTTGGGACGCAGATGAGTATAGGCTATTCCAGATGATTCAATGTAACGTTCAATCAATTGATGCCAGCCGAGATGTGCCACCGTTGTGTCTTCTTTGGCATACGCACCAATATGAACAATGTGCTGAACGTCTGCTTTCACCGCTTCATCCACAATTGCCTTGCTTTGAGCCAGCATATCAACAGTGTAGCCGGTTAGCAGAAACACTCGCTCAACGCCCCTAATAGGCAGCTTGTAAAAATAACTTAAGCAACTTTTAAAGGACTAAGTTATGATTTTAGAGCAGCATTGAGATTGAAA
>NZ_RSCK01000181.1:0-5946 GCF_003991895.1 Chroococcidiopsis cubana SAG 39.79 | reverse complement strand
GGCTTTGCTCCTACAAGGTTGAGCGCATAATTGCATCTTAGCTCAACTGGTATTCTGTTTGATAGAAACCGCCTTAATCGACTCACAGCGAATGGCTGCATTGGTTAGTTCTTTAAGCGATCGCTACGATTTCGTCATCATCGACGCTCCGCCTTTGGTAGTAGCGGCAGATGCTCTGACTCTAGGAAAAATTACCGATGGAATTTTGTTGGTCGCTAGGCTAGGGGTGGTCGATTATACTAATGCAGCTGCGGCAAGAGAGGCTCTCAAATGTTCCTGTCAGACAGTGCTGGGAGTTGTTGCCAATAGCGTTCCGTCCGAAAATCGACCTTACAGTTCCTTCCATTCTCAAAGTCAAGACAATCTCGATACCACAGTAGTCTCTAGTAGGTGAAATGGTAATAGGTAATGGGTAATGGATCGGTTGTCAATGTAGAGACGTTACATGTAACGTCTCTACAAAGGATAGTTAGCGCTCTGTAACCTTCGATTTCCGACTTCCACCCTTCATCAACATGAAAACGCGCGAGATCGTATTAGAAGCAGGCAAAACTGAAAGTCAGTATTGGCGAGATGTTTGGGACTATCGCGAATTATTATATTTCCTCGCTTGGCGAGATATTTTGGTTCGGTACAAACAAACCGCGATCGGTATTCTCTGGGCGCTGATTCGACCGTTTCTCACTACGATCGTGCTGACAGTAGTTTTTAGCGTTTTGGCTAAATTGCCCTCAGAAGGAAACGTGCCTTACCCGATTATGGTGTTCGCCGCAATGCTACCCTGGCAATTTTTTGCGAATGCCCTGACCGAGTGTAGCAATAGCTTAATTACGAACTCTCAAATTATTTCTAAGATTTATTTTCCTCGCTTAATCGTTCCCGTAAGTGCAGTTGTGGTCTGCTTTATAGATTTTTTAATTTCTGGTATGATATTACTAGCTTTAATGGCATGGTACAATTTCGTACCTGATTGGCGAATTCTCACACTACCTTTATTTACTGCGATCGCCTTTGCTGCGGCAATAGGTGCTGGTCTATGGTTAGCAGCCTTAACAGTCGAATATCGAGATTTTCGCCATGTCGTACCGTTTCTCGTTCAAGTCGGTCAATACATCTCGCCTGTAGGTTTTAGTAGCAATATCGTTCCCGAACAGTGGCGATTGCTATATTCTCTAAATCCGATGGTAGGGGTGATTGATGGGTTCCGTTGGGCAATTTTAGGGGGAGAAGCTCAACTTTACCTACCAGGATTAATTCTGAGCGTAGGCTTAGTTTTACTCTTACTGACTAGCAGTATTTGGTATTTTCGACGCACGGAGCGCACCTTCGCAGACGTGATTTAAATTGTAGGAATAGATCGTGTCACAAACCGTTATTCGTGTCGAGCAGTTGGGAAAAAAATATCTGCTAGCGCAGCAAGCAGGTGGATATACTAATTTGCGAGAAAAAATTACTGAGAAAACCAAGTCTTTAACTCAAAGAATATTAACGCCCAAACGCACGCACAAATTTAAACCAACTCGCGAAGAATTTTGGGCGCTCAAGGATGTTTCATTTGAAGTTAAGCAGGGCGAGTGCGTTGGTATTATCGGTGGAAACGGAGCCGGAAAATCAACACTACTAAAAGTTTTAAGCCGCATTACCGAACCAACCAAAGGTAAAATCCGAATTAAAGGTCGAGTTGCTAGTCTTTTAGAAGTAGGAACGGGTTTTCACCCAGAACTGACAGGAAGAGAAAACATTTATCTCAACGGCGCAATTCTGGGAATGAGTAAAGTTGAAATTAAAAGTAAATTTGATGAAATTGTTGCTTTTGCGGAAGTCGAAAAATTTTTAGATACGCCCGTAAAGCGCTATTCTTCCGGCATGTACGTCAGACTAGCATTTGCTGTTGCCGCTCATCTAGAACCAGAGATTTTAATTATCGATGAAGTCTTAGCAGTAGGAGATATAGCATTTCAAAAGAAGTGTTTGGGTAAAATGGAAAATGTAGCGACTCAAGAAGGTCAGACGGTTTTATTTGTCAGTCATAATATGCAAATGGTTCAAGCTTTGTGTGCTAAAGCTTGCTTACTCAAAGCCGGAAGTATAGCGGCTCAAGGAAATTCAGGTGATGTCATCGAGCAATATCTATTATCCTTGCGATCGCTAACACAACTCAATTCAACTATATTGGAACAGCGACAGGATCGCTCTGGAGATGGCAGCGCAAAATTAACTTTTATTAATATTGAAGATGGCGATGGAAATAAAGTTATTTGTTCGATTAGCCGCCTAAAACTCACCATCGGCTACCGTAGTGAAAAACCAATTTACTCACCACGACTTTTAGTCACTATCTACGATTACAACAATGAATATGCCATTTTTGCCCTAGATAGTAATGTTGTAGGAGGAGTTCCCGAGCTTCTTCCTGCTGAAGGTACGGTGACTTGCATTACAGAACCAATGTATCTGACACCAGGGCGATGTCGCGTTGAACTGGAGTTACTCAGAGGTGAAATTCTGCTTGACTGTATTGAATATGCCACATGTTTTGATGTAGAAGCTTACGATATTTATGGCTCGGGTAAGTCACCTCCTCGCAGTTGGGCGACTTGCCTGCTGCGATACCAATGGTCTACTAATGTAGGCTAATTTCAGTTGAGAAACAATATGGTTTCACTCCAAAAAATAGATCGTTCGATGTATGAAGAGGTTTTTCCTTTACTTTTAGATTTAAATGCTCAAGTTAATTGGAGAAACGTTTTTGATTATAATTGGCAGGCGGAAGATTATTGCGGTTATGGATTGTTTGATGGCAAAGAAGTTGTTGGTTTTTTAGGATTAATTTTTAGTCGTAGAGCGATCGCCGATCGCGTTGAGAATTTTTGTAACATTCATAGTTGGATAGTCAAACCGCAATATAGGGATCGCAGTCTATCGTTACTTCTACCCGTTTTGAGGTTAAAAGATTGTACGCTGACAGATCTCAGTCCAGCCCCTAGAGCGATCGAAATCCTGCAAAAGCTAGGATTTAAAAGATTAGATTCAAAGCTACGTGTATTACTACCAGTTAGCGGCAGAAATAGGAGTGCGATCGAGATAGTTCACCTATCTCAAGAAAAACCTCAAATAGCAGAGCAGTTCTCAAAACAAGATTTAAAATTATTTCAAGACCATAGCAGTTAGAATAACTGCTATCATTTATTAATTGACAATGGCAAAAATTATTGCTACGTCATATATACTATAGTGAAACAAGCATTTCTTTCACACTGCTACATTCAATACATCAGCAATATTCAAATATTTTCGCAGTACAGCGGCGCAATCCGTTCTGAAATAATCAGGCACAGTCGTATTCCTTTAGTTGTGGTAGATTCGCGGCTCATCGCGCCGTTCAAATTACCATTCAGTTACGATTTACCGTTTAGTTTTCCCAAACTTTACAGGTCTTCTAGCTTAAAACTAGCTCAAATTGATAATTTATACTCAGAACTTATTTTATTAAATTTTAGTTTAATTCCGAGTAACTTAAAAGAATTGCGTGGTTTATGGCATGAAACCAAATATTGGTACGAAATAAAGAATACATTTAAAAAAAATACTTGTGGAATAAGTGAGTAAAAATGATTGTCAAAAAAAATCAAAATATAGGACAGCAGATTCGCCAATTTATCTTGGAGGAATTCCCACAGGCAAACGAGCGATCGCTCGGCGAGAATGAAACTTTCTTAGGCAGCGATATTGTTGACTCTTTAGGTATTGTCAAATTAATGACTTTTGTAGAAACTGAATTTGACATAACTGTAGAAGACGAAGACCTTCAACCCGAAAATTTTCAATCAATCGCGAGTTTAAGTGAGTTTGTGAAAACTAAACTCGCCCAAAAATAATATTTGACGCTCGGAGGTTTAAGCTAGTAATGTCATCGGAAACTTTTGCTTCACTAGAGTCAGAAAATATCTACAGTTGCTTTAATTCTGACGCAGGGCTACTAACCCTACAGGGTTCTCAGGTAGAACTGCGACGGCGACTTGATGCCTTGTTTTGTAGCTGGGCAGAAGTAGTAGGAGCAATTGAGTATTCCTTTCCGCCAGTACTATCGGTTTATTCCCTTGATTTGGCTGACTACTTCAGCTCTTTTCCACACTTAGCTACCCTAACAACGCAAATCGACAGTAACAATGAGGGAATGAAGCGGTTTGTCGATTCCACCAGAAACGAAAGGCTGACCGAAGTAGACCAAAATTACCTTACGCCAGCACGCTACGTATTACCGTCAGCAGCTTGCTACGCAGTTTACAACCACCTGAGCAACAAAAAACTGCAAAATGACCTTTTCATTACCGTTTGTTCCCCCTGTTTCCGCCAAGAGTCAATCTATAAAGCAGGCGAACGACAGTGGACTTTTCATATGAGAGAAATCGTCTGTATCGGTCGTCAAGAGACAGTCCGAAATTTTCTCAATACCTACCGTCAGTTGATTACAGAAATACTCGACCAGGCTAAATTACCTTTTCAACTTCGCGAAGCCACCGATCCTTTCTTTGACAAACGCGATCCCGCACTGATTTTACAAAAATTAGAACCGCTAAAATATGAATTTCTTTATCGCGATCGCTTGGCAATTACTTCGCTCAACTTTCACCGTAAATTTTTTGGCGATCGCTTTAACATTCAAGACTGCACCGGAGAACCAGCCTATACAGGTTGTGTGGCTTTTGGTTTAGAACGCTGGTTATCTGCTTGCATTCGCGAGTACGGTCAAAACTGGGAAAATTTACCTGCTGTTTTACAGAAAAAGGAGCCAGAAGTCAGGAGTCAGGAGTCAGGAGAATAAAAAAACTCTAGTTATGGGTAATCGCGCCCGTAAAAAACAAACAATTACAACAATCTGAGTTAAAAGAAAATTTTCGACTTTAATGAAGTTGACAAATACAACATTTAACAAAGGACATGAATTATGTCAATCGATCTGTTTAATCAAACCTTATATGAAAAGCCAAGTACTGTTAAAGAGTATATATGCACGCAAAAAGACTTATGGATAGAAGAAAAAACTATTTTTGAAAAGTACGAGCAGCATATCAAAGATAAGGCGATTCTTGATGTTGGTTGTGGTGGTGGGAGAACAGCGATCGCATTAAGCGAACTAACCTCAAATTATACGGGGATTGATTATTCGATGGAAATGGTGAAAGCGTGTCAAAAATGGCATAGCTCTCTAAATTTCATACATGGTGATGCTAGCGATATGCATATGTTTGATGGGGAAAGCTTTGATTTTATCATTTTTTCATTTAATGGCATAGATTGCATGTCGCATGAAAAGAGAATAAAAACATTGAAAGAAATTTATAGAGTTTTAAAAAGTGGCGGAATATTTGCATTTTCCAGCCATAATTTAGACGATCGCAAAATTGTCACTGCCTTTAATAAGTACGACATGAAACGTCCGCGAGCGATCGCAAGAAATCTTTTTAACGTTATGAGTTATTTGAAAGTAAGAAAGTATCAGATACACACTGATACATATGAAATTCTTAGCGATCTTTTAGCCGGATTCGGACATTTGACATATTACATTAGAAAGCAAGAGCAGGTAAAGCAGCTTGTAAATATCGGTTTTAAAAACATTGCTATTCTCAATCGCCAAGCCCAGTTCGTTGATATTAATTCTTTAGATAGAGATAGCGAGTGGTTGCACTACGTTTGTCAAAAACCTACTAGTGACGATCGCAATGAAGACAGTCAGCAAAAGTGAAACGATCGTGGACAAACCTCTCGTTTCTGGGATTGTTATCTTCCTCAATGAAGAACGGTTTATTGAGGAAGCGATCGCCAGTGTCTTTGCCCAGACTTACAACAACTGGGAACTGCTACAGGGCAAACGCATCTAATAAAAGCATAATGAAATACTAAGAAGCGCTTTGGGCTAAAAATTCTGGAAATAGCAGAGCG
>NZ_RSCK01000180.1:0-5956 GCF_003991895.1 Chroococcidiopsis cubana SAG 39.79 | reverse complement strand
CAAGGCTTTGCTCCTACAAGGTTGAGCGCATAATTGCATCTTAGCTCAACTGGTATTCTGTTTGATAGAAACCGCCTAATACAGTTTAAATTCATCTTATCATTTATCGATCTCCAACTCAAAACTATGCCCAGAGCTGTATTTAGCTATAGCTTTTTCCCGAGATTAACTATTGAGATTCATTAATGTTTCTTAATGCAAATGGTGGCGATCGCGCGTGCTAAGTTGGAATTAGCTGACTACTACAGTCCGATTGGTTTATACTTATGACATTAATCCGCTAAGCTGGGAAAATACCGCTGATGTCGGTGAGTCCAATCGCCTCTAGAAACTCTAGGGGTGGTGTTTTGTTGTCTACAAATAATGAGGTGAACATGGCTAAGCGCCGTAACCAAAAAAAAGAAAAGGCGCTACGGAATCAGGCATATGCCCGTAAGTTTCGTAAACGTGCAACTACGGGTCGGATGCAGAATCGTAGAAATCAACCTCAACCACAGGCTGAGGAAGATGAGGATACAGCAGCTAGTAACTAAGACCAGTTAACAGTTATCAGTTATCAGTTATCAGCCACAACCAAGCTTTCTGTAAAGAACAAAGACCCTGGTTCTTATTTACAATCTCGGTTGCTGACACAGTGTAAAAATGTTGCATGTAACGTTTTTACACTGGTCACTGGTCACTGGTCACTGTTAACCAAAGCTAGTCATGCTTTTGACTAAAAAGCCAATAAAAATCCCGATCAGCAAAGCCCATACTTGCCCTGTTTGGATAAAGTGATCGAAAGCTTTCTGCCATTGACCTAGCAGATCTGGATCTTTGATACTTTGAGCTAGCGTACTATGCCAAGGCAAGTGCCAAAGTATTTGAGACATAGAACTCAAAACTTGAGTGTAGTGGGAAAACCACGTAGTGAGTGGAAGAACTGAACCGACAACCATAACGAGTCAATCTCCTAGCTGAGTATTTGCCTTCTCAAGGCAGCATAAGTTCATGACTGTCGTAACACATAGAATTGGTAGTGACCAGTATCAGTGACCAGTGACCAGTGACCAGTTATCAGTGAAGAAAGGGAGCGGGAGGAAGAGAGCTGAGGGAGTTGAGGAAGCGCAAGGTTGCGCTCGGGAGCAAGAGCTGTCAACCAACAACCAACAACCAACAATCAACAACTACCAATTACCAACTACTAGTTGATTCGCATCACTACTAATGTCATATCGTCTTTATTTTGGTTAGTTGCGCCACTGATGAATTTGTGAACTTGAGCGAAAAGATATTCGAGAATTGCTTGGGGGTCTTGACAGTGGCGACAAGCAAATTTGAATTCGCCTTCTAGCCTTTCTTCGTCAAAGCGATCGCCTCTTTGATTAGCAGCATCAGTAAACCCGTCTGTATAGTAAATAATTGTGTCTCCTGGTTCTAACTGAACTTGAGCATCTTCGTAATTGCTATGAGCTTCAAGCCCGATCAACATGCCCTCTAAAGTATCTAAGCGCTTCACTGTTTTTGTAGCTGCTTGCCATAATAAGGGCGGATGATGGGCTGCATTACTGTAAGTCAACCTGCGCGTCTGTGGGTTGTATTCTGAATAGAATAAAGTGACAAAACGATGGGAATTTTCTAAATCGGTATACATGACCCGATTCAAATGCTGCAAAATTCGAGCTGGAGAATGTTCGTTTAATGCCTCAGCGCGCAACATTCCCCGCGTCATAGTCATGATGAGTCCGGCTGGAACCCCTTTGCCCATCACATCACCAATTACTAAGCCCCAGCAACTATCAGGGTTGCTACTTTTACCGTCTGCTTGATTCAAGTCGCGCTCGATCGGGATGAAGTCATAGTAATCTCCGCCAACGCGGTTTGCTGGCTGACATCTCGCCGCTAGAGATACCCCAGGGACGTTAGGACATTGGCGAGGTAAAAGTCGTAATTGAATTTCTGCGCCAATTTCTAACTCGCGGTCTAGACGCTCTTTTTTGCGTAGTTCTACTTTTAGTTCGTCATTTTCAATTGCTACTGCTGTTTGATCGGCAACAAGTCGGACTAACTTCTGTCTGGTTTCCGTCCAAGTATATTCGGGATCGCTGCTAAAGACGTATAGTCGTCCCCGTTCTGCCTGCTTGACTAAAATTGTCGTACCAAATAACTGTATTTGCGATCCTAAGTGATGGCTGACTTGAGCATCTAAAGTTGCCGTAGCAGGAACGATTTGGGCTGTTGTAAGTGCAGTGGTGACGGCACTCGTGGCTGTTTCTAAAGCTTTACGGATTTGTTTGCGTTGGTGAATATCTTGGCAGTGTAGCTTTTCCAAGCTCACCTGACCGTTGGATTTGTAGAGGAACAATACCCCGCCGTCAGCATCCGTTACCCGTGTTGCTATTAACGGAATTAGTTCGAGAAACTGATTCAAATTATTGAAGCTCCTGAGGGCAAATCCCAAGGAACTTAGCAAATCTTGTACCTTATTCTGTTCCCGATACAGGCGCGCCACTAGTTCTTTGAGCGCTACAACTGGGTTAACATCAGTAGCGGCGCTGCTAGTTCGATCGGTGGGTTGGAAGGGCGGTTGAGGCACAGACACGGGTTTAGTTTTATTATGTTAGAGAGTAGTCGTGAGCCATCAAGTTAGGCAGTAAGAGTCATAGAACCAATAGCTAAGTAGTTTAGCAATGTCTTTTGAAGGATATACCTACAGCTACACTAAAAAAAGTGTGTTTTACCCCCTTTTGCTCCTGTTAGTATAGATTCTTTGACAACAATGTAGCTGAAAAAATGTTAATTTTAATTTTGGATTTTACTAAAACTAAGTTAGTTGCTGCATTTTATGACTTTTACGCATAAGCAGAAGCGATAGGTTAAGTTGAGATATCTTAACTTAAAATTCAATACAGTTGCTGTCGAAGTATTACTGAATTTAGAGGGAGTAGGCAGTAGGGAATGAACAGGTGAATTCTTCCTTGTCTTCCTTGTCCCCCTTGTCTTCCTTGTCCCTTAGTTTTCTCTTTCTTCCCCCAACCCCTAGTTACGTTCCGATCAGTGCTTCTACAAATTCGTAGCTAGAAAAAGGACGCAGATCTTCGATGCCTTCTCCAGCGCCGATGAAGCGAATTGGGAGATTGAGTTGCTGCACGACTGCTAGAGCCACGCCACCCTTAGCCGTGCCATCAAGTTTAGTTAAGACTACACCGCTGAGCTGAGCGGCTTGAGCAAACACTTCTGCCTGTCGCAAGCCGTTTTGTCCCAGGGTAGCATCGAGGACGAGTAAAGATTCTACACGGGCATCGGAAGCTTTTTTATCGACGATACGACGAATTTTACTCAGTTCGTCCATCAAGTTTTTCTTGTTTTGCAGTCTCCCAGCTGTATCGACGAGTAGTAATTCTGTGTTGCGTGCTTGTGCGGCAGCGATCGCATCAAATACCACTGCGGCTGGATCGGTATTTTTACCAGGGTTGGCAATCACTTCGACATTGCTCCTTGCGCCCCATACCTTCACTTGTTCCACGGCAGCGGCGCGGAAGGTATCTGCTGCCCCAATTAGGCAGTCGTAGCCGGACTTCTGCGCGATATGGGCGAGTTTACCGATAGTTGTGGTCTTACCTGCCCCATTGACTCCGGTAATTAACCAAATATTGAGTCTATCTTTTTCTGGAACAAAAACAGGGCTGCAATTTTGCAGGGGGCGATCGAGCATATCTCGGAGAATCTTTTTCAGATAAGCGATCGCGGCATCTGGGGGTAAGGCTGCTTGCTTGATCTGATTTTGCAAAGCTTCGATGATGTAATCCGTCGCTTCCACTCCAACATCCGCTTGCAGCAGCAGAGCCTCAATTTCCATCACCGCTGCTTGGTTCAGCGGTCCTTGACCGACAATTGATTTTAACTGGTTGACAATGTTACGGCGCGTTTTGCCTAAACCCTGCCGCAGCTTTTTCAACCAAGTAATTTCTTCGAGCGAAATATCTTCTGGTCGCCGTCCTTGCGCCGCCAGAACCTCTGCCGACCACAAAAATCCTTCATCAAAAGCAAAGTCAGGAGCTAAGTCAGTATCGGCTGTAGGTGTAGTAACTTCTGTTGCCGTCACTGGCTGTAATACTTCTGGTTCTGGTTCCTCGATCGCAGTTGCCTTTAGCCTCTCCAACCTTGCCTGACGCTCTGCTTCTGCTTTTGCCCAAAAAGGTACGCTCGCTGTTTCCTCCGGCGCAGTTGCTTCTGGTGTTATTTCCTCTGCCGCTGTTTCCTCCGGCGCAGTTGCTTCTGGTGTTATTTCCTCTACGATCGCTGATGCTTCTGTTGTAGCTATTTCCTCAGTCGAGATCGGTTCTGCTAGCGTCGCTGTTTCTGCCGTAACTGGCTCTTCCGTCTTGACAAGTCGCTCTACTTGTGTATCTAAAGCTTCTGCTTCGGATTCCGCTAACTCAGCAGCTTCCTCAGCTCCCTCAGTTTCCTCAGCTCCCTCAGCTCCCTCAGCTCTCTTTTCTGGAGCTTGCTGCTGCCTTTCTTGAATACTTTTATAGGCTGCTTTAGCAAAGCTGAGATAATCTACTGCTGCATCTTGAGCCGATTGTTCCTGGGATACGTCTGCTGGTTGCTCCGGTGCTGGAGTAGCAGGTTGCTCCTCTTGTGGAGTAGAAGATTCATCGTGTTTGCGGCGGAACCAGTTAAAAGGCATTGTCAGTTATCAGGGAACAGGGAACAGGGAACAGGGAACAGGGAGCAGGGAGCAGGGAGCGCACGAGCAGTCACTGTTGACTCTTGACTTCCGACTTCCGACTTCCGACTTCTTTTTGTTTTAAGCGATCGGTGACGCGGCGCAAAACGCCGTTGATAAATTTGTATCCTTCGTCTCCACTGTACCGCTTTGCGAGTTCTACTGCTTCATCGATCGCGACACTAACCCGATCTTGAAAACCTAAAAATTCAATTTCGGCTACTGCAATCCGCAGGATATCGCGATCGATCCGCGCCAGTCGATTTAATTGCCAGTCTACTAGAGCCTGTTCTAAAATTTCATCAATTTCAGCTCGGTTTTGATTGACTGTATTCACAAGTGTTAGTGCGTAACGGCGGACATCAAAATTTGGTTCTGCTGCCGTGGCTGATTGGATCGTCTCTGGTAGTTGCATGGCTGTAGCAAGGCGATTGATTGCACTTTGAGTCAATTGAATCCCATCCTGCAACATAGCTCTGGCTGTTTGGACATCGTTAGCACGGGTTTCGCTCGTCAAGAGGCGATCGTTTGCCCGCTGAACTTCTCCAGAAGCCGTCTCTAGAGCATCTTCTACTTCCGTTGTCAAAGTTCTGACGGCTGCAACTAACAAATTAGATAGTTGTTGCGCTTCCAATTTTTCTGAGGAATTAGGCAGTTGGCTCAAACTAAGCAGAGCCAATTCGCGAGCAATACTTCGTGCTTTCATTATTGGAAGGGTAATTGGTAGTTGGTAGTTGGTAGTTGGTAGTTGGTAGTTGCTCGGCAGTGACTGACAACTGATAACTGTTCACTGATTAATCGCTTGTCCTTGGCGATCTAGCAAAAGTGGGGGTAGGGGCGCATTGGGGGAAACAATACCACCAGAGATAATGACTTTAAAGGCATCTTCAACGGACATGGATAGGTCGATCGCTTCGTCTGCTGGAACAATGGCATACCATCCGGTGGTTGGGTTGGGGGTTGTGGGAATAAATACGCTCAGCATCGGGCGATTCATGTGAGATTGAATTTCATGACTCATAATCCCAGTGACAAAGGCGATCGCCCATATACCCCGCCGAGGATACTCTATTAGAATAACGCGCCGAAACTTCCCATTAGAATCTTTAAGCAGGGTTTCGAGCAATTGTTTTAAGGTTTTGTAAACTGCTCCAGCTAAGGGAATGCTTGTAATAATTGTTCTCCGAAATCGAGCAGCCAGCGTCCGGCGATATTGCGTGCCATTAAGCCGATCGCTAAAATGCA
>NZ_RSCK01000179.1:0-5961 GCF_003991895.1 Chroococcidiopsis cubana SAG 39.79 | reverse complement strand
CAAGGCTTTGCTCCTACAAGGTTGAGCGCATAATTGCATCTTAGCTCAACTGGTATTCTGTTTGATAGAAACCGCCTTAACGGTGGAACGATTTACGTAAAGCGAGTCAAAAAGGGAACTCCTTCTGTGCAACCACTTTACTCTGATGAGATTCGCTCTCTGCGTAAGTTGCAACGAGATTATCCTTCTAGCCCCTATGTTTTCCAGTCTTCTCGACGTGGACCGTTAGCACGGGATACTGTAAGTGGAATTGTTGAGCGGGCTGGCGAGTTAGCAGGTTTCTCTTTTCCAATTCATGCTCATATGCTGCGGCATGGAACGGGTTACTATTTGGCGAATCGAGGTACCGATACTCGCACAATTCAGAGCTACCTAGGTCATAACAATATCCAACACACAGTCCGTTACACCGAACTTGCATCTGCCAGGTTTCAAGGTCTTTGGAATGATTAGTGTTTAAAACCACTGATTGCCGCCGATCTCCCCCGAAATTTTTCGCTCTCCTCTTAGCACGGGAACGTGCGATCGATCCAACCTTGCTGCACTTCAACTTGCCTTATTTAAAAGATGGTGTTGCCATTGTACCCCGTGGTAGTTTACGCTTTGCCGTCCAAGGGGCGGGGGCGCAGTTCGTCCACGGCGGGGCATCGCTTCAGGAAATCTGCGTACCAGTCATTACCTACCATCACCAAAGGGCAAAAGGCGACGAGGGACCAGCCCGTAAAGTAGGAGTACAGGTAAGTGCGAGAGTCCGACGGGTAACGAATAATCGCTTTAGCTTGACATTAGTACAGACTGAAGCAGTTGAGGGTAGATGGCGATCGCGTCAAATTACAGTTGCTTTGTACGATCCCCAAACGAATACACCCATCACAGACGTGAGAGGAGCCAAATTAAGTAGCAATAGCCCCCATCCCAGCGATCGGGAAATTAACCTGCGGTTGACCGTAACTACCGCTAATCCCCCTACTAACGCCTATTTAATCGTCAAAGATGCAGATGACGAGAGTGAATTGCTGCGAGAACCTTGGACAGTTAGTTTAGGAATCGCCAACGACTTTGGAGACTTCTGATCGAAATCTTCACCCAGTAGATGATACCAAATCATCTCCCCCTGCCCCCCTGCCACTTCTCCCCAATGGACGACCTGAACCAAAAACTCAACAACATTTACCCTGGAAAGGTAGTACGGAAAGACTTGACCAAGCGGATCAAAGAGGGTGCTAACGTACCCGTGTACGTGCTGGAATACCTACTGGGTATGTACTGTGCTACTGACGATGAAACCACCATTGAGGAAGGCGTTACTCGTGTAAAAAACATCCTAGCTCAGAATTACGTCCGTCCTGACGAAGCAGAACAGGTTAAATCTAAGATTCGGGAATTAGGGCGCTTCACCATCATCGATCGCGTGACAGTTACACTCAACGAGAAAAATGACATTTACCAGGGCGCATTAATGAACCTGGGTGTCAAGGGCATAGTGATTGATTCTGAAATCGTCAAACCTAACCAAAAACTCCTGGGTGGTGGTATTTGGTGCATCCTGCAACTAGAGTACGAAGCTGGGATGAAACCCAGCCCCTTCATTGTGACAAGCCTCAAACCGATCCAAATGCCCAGCGTGAATATGGATGAACTGTTTGCAGGTCGTCCAGCTTTTACTCGTAGCGAATGGATTGACTTGCTGATTCGCTCGACGGGACTAGAACCCACCACTACCAGTGAGGATGTGAAGTGGCATTTACTTGCCCGCTTAGTACCCCTTTGTGAAAATAACTACAACTGCTGCGAATTGGGACCGCGCTCTACAGGCAAATCTCACGTTTACAAAGAAGTTTCTCCCAACTCAATCTTGGTTTCTGGTGGAAAAACCACAGTAGCAAACCTGTTTTACAATATGTCCAGCCGCTGCGTAGGACTGGTAGGTTTATTTGATGTCGTTGCCTTTGACGAAGTAGCAGGCATCAGCTTCCACGATAATGATGGCGTGCAAATCATGAAAGACTACATGGCATCGGGTTCATTTGCACGGGGTAAGGCAGAGATTACCGCCAATGCTTCTATGGTGTTTGTCGGCAACATTAATCAAAGCGTGGAATCCTTGGTGAAAACTTCTCACCTGCTAGCACCGTTCCCCGAAGCTATGATTGACACTGCCTTCTTCGATCGCTTTCACGCCTATATCCCTGGTTGGGAAATTCCCAAATTTAGCCCCGAAAATTTTACCAATCAGTACGGTTTTATCGTAGATTACTTGGCGGAGTGGCTGCGGGAAATGCGGAAACGCAGCTTTGCCGATGCGATCGACCTTTACTTTCGATTAGGTAATAATCTCAAGCAACGGGATGTACAAGCAGTCCGCAAAACTGTATCGGGACTGCTGAAGTTGCTCTTCCCCGATGGCTCGTTTAGCAAAGACGACGTGCGCGATGCCCTGGTGTACGCCCTACGAGTGCGGCGGCGGGTGAAGGAACAGCTCAAGAAAATTGGTGGGATGGAATTTTACGACGTGCATTTCAGCTACATTGACTTGGAAACTTTAGAAGAACATTTTGTCTCAGTTCCAGAACAAGGTGGAGCGAGCTTGATTAGCCAAGACATACTAACTCCAGGTCACTTATACTTTGTCAGTACTGGGGATAGCGGTATCGTCGGCACGTTCAAACTCGAACTGCAAGCAGTACCAGGTAGTGGCAAGTTGGTACGCACTGGGGGCGCGAGCGCTACCAGGATGAAAGATAGTGTAGACATTGCCATCAATTACTTTAAAGCTAACGCTCAACGGGTTAGCAGCAGCATACACCCAAATAATTGGGATTTCTTGCTCCAGTTACCAGACTTGCAAGGAGCTGGGACACCGGAGGAAAGTGGATTAGCTTTGTTTGTTTCCTTATGCTCCGCTTCCTTAAAACGGAGCGTCCAGACACAATTAGCCATATTTGGTGAGATGACTTTAGGTGGTACGATTAACCCAGTCAACAATCTAGCAGCTAGCCTGCAAGTAGCCTTTGATGCTGGTGCTAAGCGCGTTCTCCTACCAATGGCAAGTGCCGTAGACTTAGTTAGCGTCCCACCAGAGTTATTTGCAAAATTTCAGACATCATTTTACGCCGATCCTGTAGACGCAGTATTTAAAGCACTGGCAGTAGATTGAAGAGGCAGGGGGGCATCGCTGCGCTTGGGAGCAGGGGAGCAGAGGGGAGAAGCTACATATAGATTCCCCCTTCCCCTGCGTTGAATTAAACGTCTAACATTAAACTCAGGTAATAACCCAACCCATCAGCAAGTAGTTGCTGACGTAAAGCGGATGGTATGGGAACGGCGCGAATTTGATAATTCCCTTTTGGTGAGGTGGGCTGCAACAACCCCGCATTGACCAGTACCAGTAAGGTGTTGCTTGCAACTTTTTTGTAGGTAGATTCTGACCACGCAGCCACAGCAGAACAAGAGTCTCGCTTGGTTTCAAAGAAAGTCCGTAAGTCAGCAGGAGTTACTAAGCGATCGCAACCCTTAATTTTGTCCAGCAAGACTTCAGCGATAAATTCCCGTAGCAGGCGATCTTCTCGCAGGATGAGGAACAGGATAGTAAGTCGGCGAATGTCAGGATTGCCAGTAGCAATAAATTGAATGTATGCCTCTGTTGTTTACCCAAGGCGTTTAAGGATAGTTTGCAGCGCCCGTGCGCGAGAAACTTGGGAGCGCAGCCCGAACAAGTCTTCTACTAATACTTGCGTGCGAATCTGCTCCTGGGTTACGCCTTGATGTATCAGTTGGGCAACCGTTGCAGTTTCAGTCAACACAAAAGCGTGGCTAGTTCGAGCAGCATAAGTGGTTTCGGTCATAGTGGTAGAGTAGGAATCTATTAACGATCGCTCTCGTATCGCGCTTACGTACATCCCTCGTAGCTTTCTCATCAACTCTTCTAGGGCTACAATAAATCCTACCCACCACTGATAAAAATTCCAGCAAGCTCAAGCCCTGGATTTCAAATTTAAGCTTTATGCACTTTTGCAGCTTTAATCGATCGCATGAGCGAATATCAATACTATGAATTTCAAACTCTAGACCGATCGCTGAACAAAACAGAACAAGCAGCGATCGCTCAACTCTCCAGCCGTGTGGAGTTAAGTACCACCAAAGCTGTGTTTACTTACAGCTATAGCGATCTTCCAGGCGACCCCAAGCAACTCTTGGCAAAATACTTTGACGCATTCTATTACATTGCCAATTGGGGTACGCAACAGTTGGCGTTTCGCTTCCCCAAAGCCCTCATCGACTCAAATGCTATTGAACCCTATTGTCTTGAGGATTGCATCAGTCTTTCTTACATGGGGGACTATGCCATTTTAGATTGGGAATTTAGCCAAGAGGAAGGATTTGATTATTGGATCGAAGGAGAAGGAATTCTTTCACAACTGGTCGGACTACGCCAAGAGATTCTCCAACAAGACTATCGGGGCTTGTACTTAGCATGGCTCAAAGCCATTACCCGATCGCCAGAATACATCACTTTGGAGCCAACACAACTAGAACCTCCAGTTCCTTCTGGACTGAATCAACTCTCCGATGCTCAAGCAGCCTTTAAAGAAATTTTTCAGCTAGACGAGCATTTGCTCAAAGCTGCATCCGCCTCTAGCAGCGAACCGACAGTTGTTTCAGAACAAACAATCGAGCAAGCGATCTCTCAGTTATCCCGCAGTGAGTGCGATGCTTTCCTGCTGCGATTGGCGAGAGCAGAACCCCACCTATCTGTCAAGTTTAGGCAAGAATTGTTGGGTGCGATCGCCATCGACTCTTCTGGCGATCGGTCTGTCCGAACCATTCAACAGCTTTTAGATGCAGCTCAAAAAGAGCAAGCAGAGGCAGAAAAACGGCAACGACAAGCAGCAGAGGCTCAGCGAATTCAAGAACTACAAGCATTAGCTGGACGGGAAACACAAGCATGGGACGAAGTAGAAGCACTATTACAAAAACCCCAAGCCAAGACCTACGATCGCGCCGTTGAGATATTAGTGCAGCTACGAGATTTAGCAAAATATCGAGATAAATATCCAGCCTTTCAAGAGCGATTGAATCAAATTTATGGGCAGTATAGTAAACGGACTGCTTTGATCGAACGATTGCGCCGAGCTAGGTTACTCTAGCCCAATAGTGCTTTGTCCGATTGACAGTAATTACATTACTGATGCGAATTGCCTTTAAGGGCGATCGCCCGCTGGTTTGTTGATGATGGTGAAGGGCGATCGCACCACAGGTCGAATACCAAAGTGATGCAGGAAGTTTGTACTATAAAAGTTGTATGTTACTCCGCAAAACCTTAAATGGCTGGTTGTTTCTTTCCCATATGCGAATATCCAAGTAGAGTTGTGTCTCACAAAAGTAGACTTCTTCGTAGGCAAGCCGCAAATTACGTTCAAGACTGTTCGGTTCAACGTCAGCAGCTTTGTTAGAGCCGATCGCTTTACGTAAGCCAAGCGACAAGATTTCTACTAAGTCATGACCGCAGCAGATTTGCCAAGGATCGTGACAATCGCTTTTCTGACTGATTAGCCGTTGTTTTAGATCTTCATCCTTTAAAGAGAATGCTTGGGATTTATTCTTAACTACTCTAATCAGTTTGAGTTCATCAATTTGTAGAGTTTGCTCATCAATGAAACTACTAAATGTAATACCATCAAAGGTCAGGTTTAATTGCTCACACTGAGAAATCCACAGTAAATAACCCACCGACATCCCAGTTTCGAGTAATACTAATTTTACATCTCGATTAAATTGGAGAATCTTCTGTTCAGAGCCTAGTTCAGTCACCACTTTATTGAATGCTGGCGATTTAATCAGCATAGTTTCAAGAGCGTGGGTATCAGTGCGGAGTAGATTAGGACTGGAGTTTAGACTAAATCAAGAAAAAAGCGGTCAATCCTGTTGAAGTGACCACTTTTTGGTCAATGCTGAGATTTA